>JAQYVK010000126.1 GCA_030145585.1 Desulfatiglandales bacterium
AATCGCCGCTCTTTTCATTTGGGAAGGCAACCCATATACTTCCTCCTTAGGAAATTCTCTATTAGCTCTATAGATCAGCAGCACCACTTCGTCAGCCAATTCAAACGCTCTGAGCTTCGTATGATCACCCATGAGTCTCTCCTTCAGCCTAAATGCCTGCAGCCTATCTACCTGAGCAGTTACAAAAGCAGATACTAAAAAATAAGCAATTCAGAAATAAGGTGGCGGGGATAAAGAAAATAATAAATAAGAGCTAATAGGAGATTTGCCCCCATACCGCTCCTCCAGAAATAAAGCAATTTCAGAAAGGGCCCCCAAGATATACTGCTATGCCTTTCCCATTGACACACAAAGGGCAACATTCTATAGTAAATTATTATCGATCAATGGGGTATTCCGAAAAGAGGTGATCCTTTGTGAAAACACTATCAATAAACATACCTGATAATCTGGCTGCGCAGATCAATGATTATGTTAAGGCAGGATTTTTTCCTTCCGAACCGGATATGATTCTGGCGGCAATGTCTGAATTTGTGCGGCGGAACAGGGTTGATTTGACGGAGCGTTTTGCCCGCGAAGATATAGAATGGGCAAAAAAAGAGGGATTGGGTCCTGAATGAGAGTTATCGTATGCGATGCCGGACCGATTATTCATCTCCACGAAGCCTGTTGCCTGCCCTTGCTGAGGCGGACAGGCAACCTTTTCCTCCCTCATCGTGTTTATCTGGAAGTTCAAAACGCCATTCATATCGAGGTCCAATGGCCTGAGTGGCTTCAGGTCGTTAGACTCTCCCATAATGAGCAAAATGAAGCCGGCACATGTGGCAAACAGCCGGAGGACTTCATGCCGGCGAAGCAGAGGCCCTTGTACTAGCCAAGCAGAAGAGAACTGACTGGTTTCTGACAGACGATTCTGCAACCCGTCTTTTTGTTTCCTATATAGGCCTGGAAGTGCATGGGTCTTTGGGCATCATCCTTTGGAGCGCAGCCCACAGGTATATGAACCGAGGAGAAACGGAAGAGGCGTTGAACAACCTTGAGCAATCGTCGCTCTGGCTTTCTGCAAAAATTTATCAGGAAGCTCAGCAGGCTCTTGAGGTTATTTTTTAAAAGATCAATGAGGAGTTGGACTCGAATCTCGACAGCTGATGCTAAGCCGATCGCGCTCTTATGCATCAAGCGTCAAGCGGGATAATCCTTGTAACCCATTTAGGGTTCGCGCAAAAATAACTTTACATTTTTGCGCAAGCCCTTTTTGCTAACAGTCTTCAGCCTTCCTTGGCCTGCCATAGCCTGCCCGCTAACAGAGGGCCGGCGACGGCGGAAGCAAGTCGAAGGACTGTTCATTTATCCTGAGCTTGTTGAAAATCCCGAGCTCGTCGAGGTGGTCGAAGGACCGTTTACTTCTTTTAACAAAATAATCTGCGCTAACATCAATCTAAATTGCGCAATTGAGGTACCATGATCATGACCAGGAGCGAGAAGGCGACCAGCATCATGGCAAGGCTTCCAATTGCCCACTCAATACCTATAATCCCGGTTAGAACCCCCGCGGCATAAACGGCAAGACCTGGGAAGGACATTTGCATATCAAATATACCCATCACCCGTCCGCGGAATTTGTCACTGCTGTAGTTCTGAGCTAATGTGTTACTGAGGGAAAACCTTCCGGTTTGCCCTAGTCCGATAAGGACCATCACTCCAAGAGACAGCCCCCACGATTTGGAGAAAGAGAAGACGATGAGCATGAGGCCCAAAAACAAGGTGCTGCTCAACAGCATCAACCCGCGTTTCTGGTTGGGTAGGGAAGCCAGGATGAGAGAACCAAATATAGCACCGATACCGGAGAAACTAACTAAAATTCCCATCCCACCAGCACCAACCTTGAGGATATCGTCTACGAAAACCGGCAAGAGATGCAGATGCGGCAAAGCAAGAATGACAGCAAAGAGGTTGAAGACCAGTACCCAGGTGATGTTGGGTTCACTGCGGAGATATTTGAACCCTTCCGCGATCTCTGTCAGGGCATTCTTTGAGGTCTCGACAAGTTTACTGGTACGCGGCAGGAAAGCCGTAAAGATAAACGCCCAGATATAGAGACTTCCGATGATGTAGTAGACCGCCTCAAACCCGAAACCCTCAACCAGGAAACCTGCGGCTGCCGGCGCCATCAACCGCCAACCATTCATTCCTACCGCGCTCAGCGAGACCGCATTCATCACCTGTTCTATGCCCACGAGTTCCGGAATGATGGAGTGGCGAGCGGGTATCATCAGACCTACAACGGTGCTCAGGCCGACCGAGTAAAGGACAATAATCCACCATGTCCGTTCGTTTAGCCAACCTGTGGTCAAGGAAATGGCAATCCCAAAAGCAAGGGCCGAAAAGCCTGCCAAAGAGAACGTCAAAACATACTTTTTCTCCATCCGATCGGCAATGACACCACCGTAAAGAGAAGAGACGATGTGGGGTAGGGTGCCTGATGCCGCCATAATACCGATGGCCGTAGCGGAGCCGGTGATGCGGTAGACCATCAGCGAACGGACCACCATCTCCATGTTCATGGCCGCCATCTGCCCTAACATGCCTACCATGTAAAGACGGAAGCCCCTGTTTTTCAAAGAACGAAAAGTATTTATTTTAAGCATGACATATAGTAAAGCCCTAATCGATCGTAAACAAAAAGGGGAAAATTGAAAAGGCAGAGCTAGTGGCTCTGCCCATCAAGGATGTTTTAATCTTTCGAATTTTATAGCTTACTCACCCGCACCCTGACTGCCGTTTCAATATTCCCGCAAATGGGGTCCATATGTTCAAAGTCCATTGGTAGCAGCGTATCAAAGTTAGTCCCTTTACCCAGTGCAATGGGTTGCCCCTTGGCATAATGACCGGATGTGGCCGCAATACCAATTGTCTGGGGGTGCTGACCTTCCATAAGCTTGACTGTTCCCTCGGCCTTACGCCCCTGGTAAGTTTCAACCTCGATGCCGTCCCCGTCCTTTATCCCTTTTTCCTTACCGGTTTCGACATTCATAGTGATGTTATAGGTATAGGGGTTCATCCGGCTGGCTTCATCTAACCACGGCTGCTCCATCGTTGAGGAGGCACTATGCAAGGTATCACGGTAGGAGTAACAGTACAAGTCATACTTGGGATCTTTGACCTTGTGATTTGTACAAGGAAACCAGGAAATCAGTGGGGTGTATTGTTCCAGGTCAATACTGAGTCCGGTCTCTTGGTTGATCTTCTCAACTTCTTCCCGCATATGCACAAGATACTCCATGTAGATGGGTATCCTGAGGTCCAGGAACCAGATCCAGTAGGCCTCATCTAACTGCTTGGGCCAGCGGATAAAGCCATGCTTTTTAAACCATCCCCAGTCGTGCTCGGATCCAAAGGTACTTTTGACCACTCGGTCACCCACCTCCCTTATGGTCGGCCTGTCTGTCGGTTTTAATTGATTCTCCTCATTGATCGGTAAAACCTTATTAAATCTTGCATTGGTCTCGGCGATCAGGTCTCGACCCCACTCCTTGCCCAACCTGTCCAGAATTTCAAGACCAATATCATAATTATTTTTCCTCTCGGCTATGGGCTCGACGACCTGCTGTGTGACATGGTAACACCAGTCATCCATACCCCAGGAGTGGTTGAAATTCTGGGCCAACCCCTTGGCCCAGTTGTCTTCTTCAAGATAGCAGGTATCCGGCAAGACGATATCGGCAAAACCCTCGGTCGTCTCGGAATTGAACACCTCAAGAGAGACAAAAAATGGTATCGCTTTAAGGGCCTGGGCCATGGAATCCCAGTTACCCACACTGATGGCCATGTTTCCGCCACCTATGAACATCTCAGGGTTATAATCAGCTCCCAGCTTTTTCCAGACCTCATCACGGTCGGAACCGCCGGCAACGTATTTGAACAGGCCGATGGGTTGTATATCCATAAGCATTGGATCATGCTTGAGGCTGGGCAACGGGATGGGCCACTCTCCATGAAAAGGCATATTCTTGTTTGACTGACCACAAAACGGGCCGAAGCGCTCATTTTGCAAAAATCCATCAAGACCCTTGAAAACTGACCACTTGAGTGCTCCGGGATCGACGTCTTCTCTCCCAGGGTAACCCAATGTCCTCGCCGGCCAACCTGTGGTGCCTCCGGGCACCTCAACGGCCCCAACAATTTCACTCAGGAGATTTACCGCGAAACAACTGTGGTAAGAATTTTCGTGTCCTTGCCCGCCACGGAAAATAACCGCTCCAACAGGACGGAGGGGTAGACTGTGGCCATCGATCGAGATGGTGCTGCCTATTCGAGCCTCATGGGCAAACTCCGTAGCAATTCGACGAATCGTTTCAGCCGGTACGGTACTTGCCTCAGAGGCCATTTCGGGGGTGTAGCTCTTCAAGTGTTCCTTTAACATTTGAAAAGCCGGCTGGCATTTGATTCCGTTTACCTCATAGTTTCCTTCAAGGGCATAATCCTGGATCGTCGGATCATCATGGACCTTGGCTTTGCCTTCACCGGCATCCCACACCAGAGGTTTGTTGGTGTCATCGTCGCCGATGAATGTGAGTTCTTCATCCGACAACCGTTTGTGACCCTTCACGCCACGCGCCGGGCCGTTTTCTCTGACATATTTCAGGTCAGGACCGATGAGGTAGGGTGCATTGGTCTTGAGTTTTAGGAAAGGTTCGTCAATGGTTCCCAATTCGTTCACAATGATGTTGCACATGGCCAAGACAACAGCGGCATCCGTTCCGGGGATGATGGGAACCCATTCGCTCGCCTTGCTGGCGGCGAAGTTGCAGATTGGGTCGAAGACAACCAGTTTCATGCCCCTCGATCTGGCCTCAGCGACCATTCGGGCGGCAGCCATGGCAGAGTGGCCGGAACCATGTCCCTTACTTGCCCCAAAGTATATCGCGTAATTGCAGTATTTGAAGTCAGGGACGATTGACCAGGAGCCGTGAATCAGCCCACCCACCGGGTGGGCCCCATTCCCGCAATGAAGACCAACACCGCTCGTGAACCTGCCAAACGGTCCAAGGACCGATAATGCCGTGCCAATACGGAGGGGGGTTCCAGGGGGCATTGCAGCCCCGACGATTAATTTTTTGGGATCTTCTTCCAGGATTTTCTTCATCCTTGGAATAATCTCGGCGTAGGCCTCTTCCCAGGATATTTCTTTCCACTTGGGGTCAACCCCGATCCCCTTTTCCGGGTTGGTCCTTCTCAAAGGCACGTTCAGACGATTGGGATCATAAAGCTGTTGTAGTGAAGCCGTTCCCTTAGAGCACAGGCCACCCTCTGATCCTTGCGTACTGTCGGGTACACCCTCTATTTTAACAACGATGCCATCGACCCGGCGAACTCGAATACCGCACGCGGCATAACAGCGACCACATTGGGTAGTAATCCAGACATCTTCCTTCATTTCGTGTCTCCTGCGGAATCCAAATATTAAAGTGAAGAACCCCAACTTTAAGTCGGGGTTCTTCACTCCATTTCTTACAATTGTATAAGGCTCTTGTAAATCTTAATTATTTCCATAAACTTTCCCGCTAAGGCGGGATGGTCCAAGCTATGTTATGCGGGAAAGAGGGTTTGT
>JAQYVK010000127.1 GCA_030145585.1 Desulfatiglandales bacterium
ACAGAAATTGTGTTTGAGAAAAGATAATTATTGAAGTCTTCTTGCCGATTACCTTCAATCGCGCCAAATCGTACAATACATCTGTTAATCGAAACCTCAAATGCTTTGCATTTGATTGTGGCTGACTTCCCAAGCACCTCCTCAACTTGAATAGATCTCCAAATTGAGCGGGATGTCCTAATTCATAGGATTCCGCAATATTAAATAGCTCTCAATATGCCTAATCAGGGTGCCTATAATGTGCAATTCACCCAAACGATTTGACATGATTTATTGCAATTTGACAAGCTAACCACCATAAATCATTGAAACAGAGGGTTTTATGAATGCTGTTAGAGGGTCACGGTTGACCATTCACTGTTCACTTTTTCACATATCTCATATTGGCAATCGCAGGAGGTGCCTGGCATTATCTTCATATATCCTTTTTCTCTCTGCCTCGTCTATGCCCATCCGGTCAATGGCATTAATGGTCTGTCGATAATTTCGGAATCCCCCCTGGCTGTCTCCTAATGGCGAATCAACCGCAAACAACAGATGGTCGGCGCCACAAAAATCATTGGCGCACATCAGCGCAGAGGTGTTCCCATAGATGGCGGTATCGTTGTAGAACTTTTTGAAATACTCTATCGGAGCCTTCCTGAGGGGTTGTTTGTCCTTTGACCCCCGTATTTCAAACAAATCATAAAATCCTTTGATCCTTTCCTCGAAATAAGGAACCATACCGCCACAGTGGTGGGTAATTATTTTCAGATTCGGGTACCTCTCAAGTATACCGCTGAATACCAGGCGTGTCATGGCAACGGTTGTCTCATAGGGCCAACCAAATAGGCTGTACACAGCGTATTTTGACGTCTCTTCCATTTCATAATCCGGTTGGGTCAGTTCTCTTACGGGGTGGATATAAATGGGTAAATCATACTGGTGCATCATTTCGTAAAGAGGAAGAAACTCAGGGGAGTCCAAGGGTTTCTTGTTGATGGAACTGGCGATCTGAACACCTCTGAACCTCAAATCATTGATAGCTCTATCAGTTTCTTCAAGGGCAGCATCCATATCGTTCATAGGAAGACAGGCTATGGCCGCTACAAATCGCTCCGGATACTTTAAAACCAACTCAGCCATCCCATCATTGGCAAGCTTTGCGAGGTCCAATGCTTTTTCGGGTCCGGCGATGCTTTCAACAGGAGGCATAGAGGTCGTTAATACTTGTACCAACGGCTCAAATTGATCCATGATCCGAAATCTGTGGTCCAAGTCTGTCAGCGCTCGTCTTTCATCGCCTTTGAACAATTCGGAAAAAACCTTGTCATATTTTTCAGTGCGAATATGAGAATATATGTCTATTTTTAAAGGATAGGGTTCCATTAGTTCATCTCCTTTCTTTAAGTATTCTCTGAGCTTTGACTCCATCTTCTTTGCCGATTGTATTCAATATTTCACCTTTTAAACAAATTTTCTTTGGTGAGACAACCCTGATCCTCCCGGGCAATACCGCTTCCTAATCCTTACGATCTTTTCTCTTCTCTTCCCTGTTTGTATAATTAGTAAACAACGTCCCTTAATACCATTTGGATACTTTACATTTTTAGAATTATGTGCCAAAAATAATTATCATACAGTTTACGAGAAGTTGCGGATTATCAGCTTCACCGAGCCCGGATATTCGGTTTTTCAACATACAATATGTTGCTCATTAGAGTCAATCTATTACGCAAACATAACTGTCAATATGAGGTTAAACTATGATCAAGGAATACAATGGGAGGAGGCCGAACATAGCACCTTCGACATTTGTCAGTGAGGCTGCGTATGTCATCGGTGATGTTTTGATTGGCAACAATTCCAGTATCTGGCCCGGAGCGGTCATCAGAGGGGATTGTTGCAAGATAGAGATCGGAGAAAACACCTGTGTTGAAGACAATTGTGTGGTGCATGGTGACGTCCGCATTGGGCATGGCGTTATTATCGGTCATGGTGCTGTCGTTCATTGTCACAAGATTGGAAACAACGTTTTGATCGGCAATAACGCCACGATTCTCGATGCTGCCGAGATCGGCAGTTTTTGTATCATTGGTGCCGGGTCTTTGGTCACGACAGAGATGAAAATACCAGACAACTCTCTGATTATGGGGGTACCTGCAAAGATAAGAGGCCAGGTATCTTCCGAACAACGATTAGAGATAGAGGAGGGCGCGGTGTTCTATACTAAGTTGGCTCAGGAATACAGAGAACAAGGACTTTAGAGCCATTTATGTTCCGATCCTAAAAATCATTTTTCTTCGCTGCCCTTTTTTGTATAATTTGTAAACAACGTCCCCTAATGCACGGGGGTAGCAAGCTACAGGGTATTCTGGCAAAGGCGAATAAGTGGAAAATATTGAACCACAAGTCATCGATAAACTTGACAAGAGGCCTGCCGGACTCGCGTTTCCGGAAAGGGACTGGACAGAGGGCAGCATCATCAGGAACCTCCTGGCGTTGTCCTGGCCTTTGATGATAAGCCAGGGTCTTAACATGATAGGCCCGACCATTGACATGATATGGGTGGGGAAGCTTGGGCCGGCCCCCATTGCGGGGGTTGGGGTCGCCGGGATGGTTGTCATGTTTATGATGTCGGCCATGATGGGTCTGGCTGTCGGTACGAGAGCCATGATTGCCCGGTTCGTGGGCTCCAATGATGCCGAGGGGGCCAACAATGCAGCGAGGCAAGCTTTTGTTGTGGGAGTCTGCTTTGCAGCGGTCATGGTAACTATTGGCATTTACTTTTCCGAACAAATACTCATACTCTTGAGAATGGACGCCGAAGTCGTTTCCGAGGGAGCCGCCTACATGCGGATCATGTTTGTGGGCGCGGCTGCTATGACCTTTCGGATGTTGACGGAAGGCATCATGCAATCCTCTGGCGACACGATGACCCCGATGAGGATATCCATCCTTTTTCGTGCCTTCCACACGGCCCTTTGCCCCTTCCTGGTATTTGGACTATGGATTTTCCCTCGACTTGGTGTTAGTGGTGCAGCCCTCACGAATGTGCTTTCCCAGACCCTTGGATTGGTTCTTGGGATTTGGATTCTCCTCACTGAGCGGACGCGATTACGGCTGACTCTGAGCCATTTTCGACTCGACCCCGACATGATATGGCGGATTGTGAAGATTGGTCTTCCCGCCGCCATCATAGGCATGCAAATGGGCCTCATCCACATTGTCATGATGACCTTTATGGTGCCCTTTGGGACCGTGGCAGTGGCCGCTCACATACTTGGGCAGAGGCTGGAGATGTTCATGAATACGCTCGTGATGGGGCTGGGCATGGGGGCGGGTGTGCTGACAGGGCAAAACCTGGGGGCGGGAGAACCGGAACGGGCGGAGAGGATCGGTTGGTTGAGTTTAGGAATCGCCGAGATAATCATGGTCCTCGCATCCGGGGCGATACTGATATGGGCGGAATATATAGTCAGCATTTTCAACACCGATCCATCTCTTGTAGCACTGGCAAGCAGCTTTTTGAGAATTGCGACGGTTGGGTATTTGGTCCTAGCGTCCATTTCCGTCTTCAAGCATGTCCTAGGTGGTGCAGGCGACACGGTGCCTGCCATGATTTTTGAGGTAGGACATCTATGGGCGGTGATGTTGCCGTTGGCGTTCCTCTTACCCGGGTTCTTCAATCTCGGGGTCTACGGCATAAGATGGGCGATTGTAATAGGGGTTTATGCGGGAGCGGCCGCCTACCTGATTTATTTTCAAACAGGAAGATGGAAACTGAAAAGTGTGTAAAGGGGACCAGAGGTCCCGTAAAAGGAGCGCTAATCCCGTGGAATACGGATTGTAACTTCATTCCACTGGAATAGCTTGAGGAGCATCCCGCTTTAGCGGGATTTGAGGAGCGTTTCACTTGAATCGTCAGGAAAAATTGGTGAGTAAAGTCATTTTAGCTGCGTGAAACGGTGAAAATCTGTTTCCTAATAATTTTTTAAAAAAAGTGATGTGTCCTAATTGACTTTTGACCCGAGCCGGGCATCATCCAATTCAAAGGGGCGATTATGAAATATTATAATTTTTATGGAGGGCAGACGTGCCCGGAAAGTATTCCTATCGAAGGCCTGCTTAAGGCAGCAGATAGGATTTTACCTTCAAAGAAGACACAGTTTGTCAACTATGACTTCCAGGAAAATCAACATGAAGGCTTAAAAGAGGTCGTCTCCGGGTGGATCGAGCGAAGAGGGGAAATTCAAGTGCCCCCTTCCAAAATAATC
>JAQYVK010000128.1 GCA_030145585.1 Desulfatiglandales bacterium
AACCCGCAATCAACCATCTACCGAACGAACATTTTCCCAGGGAGTTGGGTGATCAACCCTTTGAGTTCCATTCTTAACAATACACTGGATACATGAGACGGTTCCAAATTGCTCTGCTTGGCTATTTGATCGATGTGTGTCGGATAATCTCCGATTAACCTATAAACAGTTTCCTCCGAGGCCTCCATGGGCGGTATAGGGGTCTCTTTGAGGGTATCTTTTTTAGGGGCATAGGGGTAATTTAAACCCAATTGATCCATAATATCATCAGAATTTTCGATCAGGCCGGCACCCTGCTTGATTAAGAAATGGCAGCCGACGCTTTTAAACGAATTGATACTCCCTGGGACCGCAAAGACTTCTCGGCCCTGATCAAGGGCGAGGGAAGCCGTGATCAAAGACCCGCTTTTTTTGGTCGCCTCGACGACCACCACGCCCATGCTCAACCCGCTGATAATTCTATTCCTGATAGGGAAGTTTTTCGGTTCAGGGGGTGTGCCCAGCGGGAATTCAGAAATGACCGCCCCTTTTTGAGTAATCTGATGAAAAAGTTTTTGGTTCGACGCGGGATAGACAATATCGATCCCCGTGCCAATGACCGCAATCGTAAACCCCCGGCCGTTCAGGCAGCCCCAGTGCGCGGCGGAGTCAACACCCCGGGCCATACCACTTACCACACTCATGCCTCTTCTGGCCAGTCCCTGCCCAATTTTTTCGGCCGCGTTTAGCCCATACTGGGTAGGGTTCCTCGAGCCCACGATGGCTATATAGCTCAGGTTATGGGGGATTTCCTTACCCTTTATATATAAGACCATGGGAGGATCGTGGATTAACCTCAGCGTCTGAGGATAAGCCGGATCCGAATAGAGGAGAATCCGGGCCTTGTGTTTTTCAACTTGCTTTAATATTTTTTCAGGATCAGCAGTATATTCTTTCCCTAAAATTTTCCGAGCAACCGCCTGACGGACGCCATCAACGGCCATCAGATCCGATAAACCTGCTTTGAACACCTGCTCGGGCTCCTCAAAATGGTCTAGTAGATTTTTAAACGCGATATTGCCCAGCCCCGGGATCAGGTGTAGAGCAAGCCAGTAACATCTTTTATCGCCCCAATTTATCTTAATCATGAATAAGCCGTTATTGCAGAAAGCTGGCGCGAATATAAAACAGAGGCACCATGAATAGTCAAGTTTTTTCTTTCGGAGTCATTTTTGTGGGTCGTCAACGCTTCAAAATTATTCATGGGATAAGGAGGAGGGATTATTATTTGGTACAGGCGGGAATTGATGAAAGATATTCGGTCGTCTCCATCTGTTTGAACCCCGCTTTAATCGGGGCGCCGGGATAAAATTCTTCTGTTGCCGAGACGACAAGACCGGTAGACGTATTCTGTCTGGCATCTACAATGAGAACAATACCGATTGACATTTCGGGCAGCATAATCTTTGACCTTGGGAGCATCCGGGTTGATGTATAGGACTTATCTCCCAGCCAGGGTTTGGGAACGAGTTTGGTTCGAACCAGCTCAAAGAGATTTCCTTTTCGAACCCCCTGTTTTAGCCCCCGATCAAAATAGACCACAGCCGTCTCACCAAGGATTTTCATATCATCCTTCGCCGCATGGACGGTATCAGTAAATGGCTTCTCAACGGGGGTGGGTTCTATACAGGATGAGATCGATTCAAAAGGAATGACCAAATCACCGACATGTACTGTGCGATAACTTTCTGTGATTATCGTCTGATAGATATGCCTTCTTTCCTCAAGGCGGCCCGTCCTTCGGTTTACAACGCCAGGTTTTTCGACAACTATTTGCCCAACAAAAGAAACCGCATAGCCTCTTCTGCTCCCGGTATTTGGGAGCGGAATTAATTTGGAGGATGTGGCAACGGTGAACTCATCACCCGGGTTTACATCTGCATCGTCATCAAAAATGACGAAAGCCGTGTCCCCTTCGTATAACATCTCCCTTTCACCATCTGAAGAAAAAACACGACCCAGAGGCCTAACTTTCTTTCGGGATAGGTACCCTAGGGTCTGCACATTAATATAACTGGCAACATCAATCCCGTTCAACATGGCCAAAGGCACGTCAGATTTTTCGCCCGGTTTTTTATCCTTCTGATCCCTGAGGTCTTGATCCTTCTTGGCAGCGAGGTCTTTATCCTCATCCCCAGTGAGTTTTTTGTCTTCCTGCCCGGCAAGTCTTTGATATTCTTGTTCCAAAGATTTTCTATAAGGCACCCCCTCAAAGAGGGTTATGACGTCTCCAGGTTCGAGAAGATGGGGATTGGTCACAAATGGGTTCATCTCCCAAAGTTTTGGCCATAGATCGGTATCACCATAATACTTCTCGCATATGTCCCAAAGGGTATCGCCTCTCACGACGAGGTGGGTACGTGTTTGTGCCCCAATCGTGGAGGGTTCAATCAGGAAAAATCCGAGGACCAAGAAGATGATTATAAACACAGGCCATTTTTTATATGTTTTTTTCAGCATGGCTGGTTATCCTTTTCTCTGCATTATTCCGGCTGTCCGGCGGAAAGTTCCTTTCCGCTTGGAAAGAAACTTTCCGCAGAACAGCAGAATTCCGACTAAAAGTCTGAATTCTTACCAATAATTTACAAATTTTATTCGTAAATGTCAAGTGGATTTTACTCTAGGTTAGTTGAAACCATAAAAGTCAATAGGAATATAGTTTGGAGATATTTATATTAATTTAGATAATACACAGTCATGGTTTCATTTGCTTGACAGCCGATTAATGAATATAATTACGTTAAAGTCTGGGGATATCAAATTGTTTTCTAAAAATGAGAGGCGTCCATATCACCATCATTCCATGACGGCATTGGTGGAGCATTTTTTGAACGTCCAACATCGAACATCGAACATTGAACATCGAATAATAAACTCGCTCGCGCAGCGCAGGCGCTTGCGCCGCGTGTCGCTCGGCCATTTTAGAAAATTTAGCATACCTTGGCCCCACCCTCCCACCGGGGCGTAGGACCCTATGGGCCGGAGGCGGCCTGTAAGCGAGGCCGGAGGCTTGACCTCGAACTATTTTGCTGTCTTTGAAATGATTTCCGGTATGAATCTATATAGTGGAATGATCCAGGACGATGGCGTTGACCAACGACAAAATTTCTTCT
This sequence comes from Desulfatiglandales bacterium, assembly GCA_030145585.1. Taxonomy (GTDB): domain Bacteria; phylum Desulfobacterota; class DSM-4660; order Desulfatiglandales; family HGW-15; genus JAQYVK01. The sequence goes on from JAQYVK010000128.1 coordinate 3,153, forward strand.
GCCGAGGAAGAGCCTTTTAAAACAAAATGATTGGCCCCGCACTGTTTTGAAGCCTCTCTATATACGGGCATGTCATGGCTGGTCAGAATGATGATGACAACCTCATACCCGGAAGTTCTGATTTGCTGCGTAACCTCCAATCCACTTTCTCCCGGTAATTCGATGTCCATGAAGATGAGATCAGGCTGAAAGTCCTTGATTTTATAAAAAGTTTCCTTCCCGTCTCTTGCCTCCTCAAAATGCATACCAGGAAAACGGCCACCTAGCAGATTTCGCAAGGTCTGGCGAAATGTGTCATTGTCTTCCACAAGTAGGGTTTTAAACATCTAATTACCTGGATCCTGCATAACAATTTCTTAGAGTCCGGGTTTAGGCTTGGGAGATTTGAGCAAAAAGTCACAAAGTGAAGCAAAATGAAAATACAATTTTAGAATTGTACATTATACCTTACTCAGGGGCATGGATGTGGTAAATAGGGTATCTCGTGTATATTTGATGGGAAGAGACTGTATTTTGGTTTAAGTAAGGGGGTATTTCCCTGCATAAGACGTAGGTAGGAATGCCGAAAAAAAAGGCAGAGACTTAAAGTCTCTGCCTTTAGATTTGATTGTCTAAAAAATGAAGAAGTTCAACTGGGTTCTGCTCTCCTGCTGAAAGTCCTTTTCAGCCGGAGAGCCTGAAAAAGCCTTACTGGCTTTTTCACATAAAGGGTTAGGCTGATAGTTAACAAAACAACAGGGCCAATGCTAAGATTAGGTTGATGGTGAAATTCCCAACAACGCCTGCTTTTCTGAAAGAAAAGCTTAGAAGAAATCCATACCTGAAGTAGGGATTCTTCATAAAATTGACTTCCCCTGATGGCGTTTTTTTCCCCGGTCTTTATCCCGCCTCGTCAAAGTATTTTCGGGATTTCCAGTAGAAAAGATGCACGGGCATCCGAGAAGCCTTGTTACCGCAACGTCACCTCCACTCACTTAAAGTTACCACCTCCAGGGACGCTTCATTGGTGGTCATCTAAGTTGTAGGGCGATGTCAGTCGTCATATCTAAACTGTTATAAAGAACGAGCCCCTGGGTCTTTGCACCTTAAAAATTGCACAAACCGTGCCGTATAAATTAGTTGTTATTATTGAGTTAAATTATTCAATATTAGGGAATAATCATGGACTTGTTTTGCAAAAAATGTAAAAAGTTGCAAAAAATCGTCACGGGTAAGAAAAGGGATTGAAAAACTGTGGGGTTTGCTCTCTCAGGTAGGTTGACTCGTGCCACAGGTATGGTACTCTTGAACACGATTTAATGCCTTAAACATCTAATGCTCTGCGATAGAAGATCGGTTTCACCTTTAAGGGAAAAAAATAAAAAAAACTTCGGAAAGTGTGAAAATATGAAAAACAAATTAGGTCCGACGACAGAATTTGCATGGGATAAGAATTGGTCAATTGAGTGGAATGTTCCGAGGGATGTGACCATCGAGGGGGAAAATGAGACGACCACCTATTATGATCACAATCTTGTGATTGCATTCGATCTTCAGGATCCTGAAAGGACCTCTCTCAAAGAGGAATCACGGGCGATTACGATCCTTACAACCAAAGAAATGCTCACCATAGAAGAAAGATTAAATATCTTCACAAGCAGAAAGACCAGGATGGGAATTATTGAAAACTTGGTCAAGGCGAAGGAAGAACTGGCCGGCTATAAAATGGAAACCCATTAAAATCATCAACCGCTGAAAAACATATTGAATCCTGGCCGATGAACCCATGACATCACGAAATCTTTCACATTATTAAATATAATCTCACCTTTCCCATCCTACACAGCAAACATTTTAATATTATGGCAAGGTGTCTGATCCCCCTTTTCTTGCATGGTGTCAAATCAAGATAATCTTCTCACAACTTAGCTCATGACAATTTTCGAGGAATATAGTTTCCCACCCCCGGAGATGCAGCGACTTTCCCATCCTCAACGATGACACGCCCTCTGAGCATCGTTAGAACAGGCCAGCCCTTGATTTCCCAATCCTCAAAAGGAGAATAATCAGCCACCTTATAGTGCAGTTGTTCAGAGGTCAGTCGGACTTTCTTATTAAGGTCCAATACCACCAGATCTGCATCGGAACCTACCTGAAGCGTTCC
>JAQYVK010000129.1 GCA_030145585.1 Desulfatiglandales bacterium
AATATCATTTACCGGTTCAGCCCTATGATCGAATCCTCGTGCTTTAATTTATTTGAAGTGATGAGGGTCATGATCTGAGGTCAGTCCGGATCCTATTGTGCCTCTTTGATTGCATTCGCGATCTCGCGGCTCAGCGCCTGAAGGGCACGGTTCTGTGCTGAGATCAGTCTTTCGTAACCGTCTCCTCCCGTTGCCTCGTTAATGACCGACACCCGCGTCAACAGCGCTTTTTCACCCCGGTCTTTGTATAGGGTCCAGCGTGCCACCAACTGTACGTCACCGCCCAGCTTGCCGTCGAAACGGGGAATATCCAGGGAGATCCTGTATGCCAGGAGGATGGCCCTGTTGCGCAGGGGATACTTGAATACCCTGGTCGTTTGCAGCATATTGGACAGATTGACACCAATAATGCGTGTGATACTCTCCTTTAGCGGTTCCGCCCACACATTGGCCTCGGACAGTTGAAGTTTGTGGGCTTCTGCACGGGTCACAATCTGGGACCGATCCAGATAGGTCGCCATGTTCACCGGCCCGACGCCGATGGCCACGCCGCGTTCCAGGCCGCTCAGCTGGGTGCTGGCGGGTATCTCGAGTTGATAGAAGGTGGGGGGTGGGGTCGTTGTACACCCGGAAACGGCGAATAACGCAGCGGCGATCATCAATGTCAGAATCCGGTTGCATCGTTGATCCATATGAAACCTCCTTTTTCGTGAGTTAGTAGCCCTTGCCCTTAATGATGGCGTCAGGGTGTTGTTCCAGGTAGTCGGCCAGGAGACGCAGGGAACGGGCCGCACTTGCGAGCTCCTGAAGGGTGTTTTCCAAATCGGCCTTGGTCGCCGAGTCCTTGCCTACGAGCTCATCGATACTTTTGATCGCGGATTCGGCCGCGTCCATCGCAGCGATTGCCGATTTTGAAAGTGGATCCACCTTTGCGTCCACATCCCGCGCCAGCTTGCCGTAGTCGTTTAGAGTGGATTTGACTTTACCGGAAAGGGGTTTCACCTCTTCATCCACATTGTTTACCAGCCCCCGGGCATCTGTTAGTGTGCTGTTCAGATTGTCTGCCAGGGGCTCCACCCTGGAATTCACGTTTTGCACAAGGCCACGTGCAGCCTGTAAAACGACTTTTAACTCGTGCAAACTGGCCTCGATGTCCGGATTTTCCAATATGCGCTCGACACTGGCCAGAATGGACACCAAGCTGATATTGATTTCGTTCAGGTTAAGTTTTTCCAGGGACTTACCCAGTTTTGCCATGGCGGAAGGGACCGTGGGGATCTCCATGTACTCCGGTTCAAGGTTCTTCAGGTTAACGGGTGTACCCGGACGCATGTCCGCTTCGATCATGAGCTGGCCCGTGATCATGCTCTGTGTCACGAGCTGGGCACGCAGACCCAGCTCAATGAGTTTCGAGAGTTCCTCTCCCCTAGGCAAAGGAGCTGCGTCATCCGCGATAATCTCAAAGCTCTCCGGATAGACCTCAATGTAGACGGGAATATAGTTCTTGAGCGTTTTCAGATTGGAACGAATGACAATTCTTGATACCGCCCCAACCTCGACCCCCCGGAAGAGCACTGGCGAACCCACTCTCAAACCCTTGACAGAGCCATCAAAAAAGAGCACATATTCGTCCTTCTCTTTAAACAGGTCCCCCGGTCCGAAAATCACGACACTGGCGACCAGGATGACCACTGCAATGACAACGAAACCACCGATCATCTTCCTGTTTGCTGTTTTGGCCATGGTATGCCTTCCTATCTCGTTTTCATCCAGAAATGGCCCTTTTCATAACCTTTCGCACCATTCATTTACTCTCTTAATCTTAAATAGAATAGAACCTTTCTGACATGAAAACGCATGCGTTACCCAAGGTGATTTCTTGTTCGACACGACTTGTATTCACCCTGACGATTCTTCCCCACGGGTCAAAAACAGACGCAGCGCGGGGTCCTTGGTTTCGGCCAGCAGCTTGTTGGGATCTCCGATGGCCGTCATGGTCCGTTTCGAGGCATCCAAAAACACAGAATTGTTTCCGATGGTAAAGATGCTCGCCAGCTCGTGTGTCACGACCACCATGGTGGTCCCCAAGCTCTCACTCAGTTGAACGATGAGGTCGTCCAGTCTGCGCGCGCTCACCGGGTCCAGACCGGCCGAGGGCTCATCAAAAAAGAGGATCTCAGGATCCAAGGCCATGGCCCGGGCAATGCCTGCCCTCTTCTGCATGCCCCCGCTGATCTCCGAGGGATAGAAATCTTCAAAACCTGCCAACCCCACGAGGGACAGTTTCAGCTTAACGACTTCGTGAATCTGACCCGGACGCAGGTCCGTGTAAGTCTCCAGGGGCAGAGCCAAGTTTTCCTCCAGGGTCATGGAACTCCACAGGGCGCCACTCTGGTACATGACACCAGCCCGGCGGATGATCCGGTTTCTCGTCTCCTCATCCGTCATCCAGAAATCCACATCATCATAGAAGACTTGGCCCTTGGCGGGGGATTTCAGGCCGATCAAGATGGTCATCATGGTGCTCTTGCCACATCCGCTTCCGCCCATGATGATGAAGACGTCCCCCCGGTTGATCTTAAAGTTGAGATCTTGCATGACCACAAAACTGCCATAGGCCATGGTAAGGTCTTTTACTATTATATGCGCATCTTCTTTTATATTCTCTTTCGCTGCAATCATGATTTTAGTTGTGAGCGCTGGGCGCAGAGCGCATGGCGCAGAGCGTATAAGCTTATGATGGTTTTATTGGTTCCATCAAATCAAACTAATAGAACAAATTAAACCAATAAGACTAACTAAACACATTGTTTTTCACTTTTCACTCTTTTTCTTTTCGACTCCCTGGCGCGCCTTAGCCGTTAGGCGACGGCGGCTTCGACTTTTACCCGCCGTTCCTGTGGCGGGTTTCGACTCTTCGTCTTATCTCATACCCCCAGCATATTTGTTATAATGGTGATGATTGCTGTTGCCAAAATGATCCCCACGATGGCTGTAACCACGGCGGAAGTGGCCGCTTCACCTACTGCGGAGGCGCTGCGGCCGCACTGTATGCCCCGCATACAGCCGGCAAGGGCCACGATCACCCCGAAAACAGCACTGCTGAAGAGCCCGATCCCCAGATGCCAGAGGTTGAGCGACGCTACCGTCTGATTGTAATACTGGATTAAATTGATACCGGGCATGCTCATGCCCACCAAAGCACCCCCCAGGATACCCATGATATTGGCGTAAAGGGCCAGAAGAGGCATCATCAGGGCCAGGGCCAACATACGCGGCAGAACCAGGAACTCCATGGGTGATATACCCAGGGTCTTTAGGGCGTCGATCTCCTGGTTTACCTGCATGGTGCCCAGCTGCGCGGCAAAAGCCCCTCCCGTGCGGCCGGCCATGACGATACCTGTCATGATGGCCGCCATCAGCCGCACCATTGCAATGGCCACCAGATCGGCCACATAAATCTGGGCCCCAAACATCTGTAATTGAATGCCCCCAATAAAGGCCAGAATCATCCCCACCAGGAAGCTGATCAGCGTGACAATGGGTACGGCCTGGGCGCTGCAGGACTCGAGGATCAACCACAGGTCGGAGCGACGGTATTGGGCTTTGCCGCGAAGTAGTTTAGAAAAGGCCACAGTCGCCTCGCCCACAAATTCCAGCAGGTCGCCGCAAGAGCGGAAAAAGTCCACCGTCTGATTGCCCAGGTCGATAAGGAAGGTGACCCGACCCTCAGCCTTGCGAGCGTCCTTTTTCTCTGGAACGGCCGCTGCCAGTTTCAGCATACTCAAAACACCTGAGGGCAGGTTTTTGCCTTTCAACCGGATTTTTTTCTCCGAGCAGAATTTCCGCAGGTCTGTTAGAAAAACCAGTAGCCCGGAATCCCAAGCATCTAGCCCTCGGGCTTCTAGGTCGATATTGCATACCTCTGGTGCGTCCCCAAGTTTGCGGACGACCTCATCGGCGGCAGGCAAGTCTTTTTCCAGCTTCCAGCGCCCGGAAAGGATTAACCGCAGCGTATCTTTCGAAGATTGCTCGAACAGCAGTTCACCTGTCATTGACATGGTCGTTCACCTCCTTGTCAGAAGCGAATTCTCGGGAAGCATCATCAGAAGTGATTCGCCGTTTTAATACACCCTCAACGCTAACAAAAGCTGGGACATTCAGGACTAAAAATATATTGTTCTTCTCCCCATAAGTTGGAGAAGAGGATTCGAGGATCCAAGGATTCAAGGGTCTGTTTTGCAACGATCTCATCAATGCTTTAAACATCCCTTAATAGTAGTACTGTAATATGTCGATTTTGTTCTCTGAATTTTCCGGTTATCGCATAGATATCCAAACAGTGTTTATGAAATATCTTCAAATCCTTTAACTATCTGTATTTCTTTGGTAGTTCACTGGAACCCTTGACTCCTCGACTCCTTGAATCCTTCTAATTTGAGCAGCTTCTTTGAAAATGAACTCCACAGTTTTCCTTCAACTAAATTGGAGAAGAACCAAATATATAAATTGTTATGCATGCCATAGCAATTATTTATTCCATTTCTCATGATGCGTCAATCCTTTATGTGTGGATATATCGTCATCAAAAAGATGCAGGGTTCCCTTTGGTACATAAAAAACATAGGGGATATCTTCACAAAGTCAATAGCACTTAGGCAGTATGTGACAGTAATCCGTCATCAGTGATCGGTATTATTGCAACCCTTTTCAACTTTGACTGGCCCTTTAGTTGTTGGTCCTGACGTCGATTTATTTGAGATCTCAGTACTTCACCATGTATTTCTTCGCCTCAAGGCAAACGCTGAACGCCTTCTTGAAGTTTTCAAGTTGGCTGCTTGTAGTCTGCTGCCTTCTGACTCCTGACCAAATTAAGCGAAAAATTAATAATGAATAATGAAAAATTATAGTTCACGATTTTGATGTTTTTACTGTCGATACAAGCATTGCGATTAATTCCTTACAGTCAGATTGTAAACTTATAAACTGATTTTCACTGATGTAGTCAGTATCCTTTAGCAAAGATAACCAATATTCCGTTTCGTTAGCTTCTTTTAATGCAATGCTCATCTTGCTGGTAAAATCAGGTTTACTTTGTCCAAACTCCGCCTCACGAATGAGAGCCCCAATAGCGGTACCACTGCGAAGCACTTGCCTACTCAATACAAGCTCTTTTTTTTCCTGCTGCAAAAACTGAGATAGTTTCACAATACGAATTGCAAATTGATAACTTTTATCTTTAAGCGGATTATTTTTCAATTTTCACTTTTCACTTTTCACTTTTCATTATCAGCCAGATATTCCTTCATTATTAATTTTTCATTTTTCACTTTTCATTTATTAGGGTGTGCATCATTCGCTATCTGATTTGATCAGGTCCTTTTGTAATCAACATCCCACTCCAGAAGTCCGTGTCTTTACGGGCTCCGTCCTAGAAAAAAGGAAAATTGAGCAACAGGTTGAAGCTTTCCCCTTCAAGCCGAGCTCGAGCACCCAACTCCCACTGATAGCGGGCGGTAATGATAGAAATGAGTTTGTCCTTAATGATGATCGGGATATTGACCTCCGGCCCTAGTGCATATATGCGAGATCGATTCAAGGTGAGTGTAGACGGTAGCCTGGGGTCGAGCCTATTGAGGCCTCCAATGGTGTCCTCGGTCAGCTTCCACTGAGCATAATAGGCGATCCCCACTGAGAGGGCACCTTCATACCACGATCTGCCCAACCCCCCTTCCACGGTTAGGATGTTTCCTACATCTATATCCGTATCTTCTTTTTCTGTACTGATTTCGAAATAGGCCATGGCTGAAAAATGCCATTTTTTCTCCTGATCAAAGTAAATGGTCGTGCCGGCACCGAACTCATGGGTCCACATCCCCAATCCGGTATTGTTATCACCACCCAACTCATATCTCCCGGTAGGAAAATAGATTCCATAGGTCGCCATAAAATCGACCTGTTTCAAATGCCAGCCAAGATTGATAGGCTGAAAATAGATGTCCCCGAGTCCGAAATCACTTTTAACCTCGAAAGTGGGAAAGTCTATTGCGTTGTCGATACCATAAATCGTGGCCATCATCCCCCAATTGGCCCCTAATATTTTATACTTGCTTACCCACCAGCCAAACAATCCCAGCACATTGATGGTGATATCTCTGTTCAGTCCGGTTATGTTGACCTCATCGCCATTGCTATCAACCAACTTATCTGAATGATACCTTGAATAGAGCGGTGTAAGCAGGAAACCATTAGGTGGAGGGACTTGACTCCCTGATTGTAATCCCCATCCCCCGGGTGCGTGGTGTCCGTAAAAATCAGCAAGGACCGGCGTTGTTAGACCAACAATAAGGGACACAAAGGCAACAAGCATGGTCGCGAGATTGGCTTTTTTAAAAAACCGCATTATATTTGCTCCTCTTTGAGGTTATATATTCCGGTTCAGCTTACCGCCTAGGCTGAGCCTTTGGCGGCTCATAAGGGTCCTTGGTCCCCGGCTTGATTGGTGGGTTGGTTTTCAACGACACAACATGCCGAACCAACTGACCCAACACCCGCCGCTTGGGCCGAACCGACGCCAATGGATAAGATAAATATGGAGACGGTCAATATGATAAATAGGCTTATGCTCCGGCGAAAGACAGGAATAATGGTCAAAAAAATCATTTACAATTTCATCATGCTCTTTTTATCCATTGCCATATCTCTGAAAGCCTTAACTAAACGCTAAGATCAAGTCGCACACTCTAGGTGTGAAGAATGTAGTTTACCAGACGATCTTGTATCCCACTTCCAGCGAATAATCGTAGGGTCGGTCCGTACCGACACCTAAGGAAGGCATAATGTAGGCGCTTTGACCTTTCGTGCCGAAGTATTTATCGGTCATCATTCCCGCCTGGAGTTCGAGATTCATGAACTCCTTGTCGTTCTCGTAGTCGAGGATGATCTGGGGATCGATATAGCCCCAGAACTGGTTGCCGCCCCATGTCTTGACGATGAAGAGATCGATCAATCCCTGGTGGACCTGGCTGCGTCCGTCATCCTCGGCGATGCTGATCTTGTGCTGATATCCCGGTACAATAATGCTCCCCGGGCCAAGGGGGTTGAAGAAGCCTAGAAAGATCAGGGGTGCCACC
>JAQYVK010000130.1 GCA_030145585.1 Desulfatiglandales bacterium
CCATACCCGACAAGAAAAACGGAGACCAAGGTACCCGGACGGAATTCCCGATCCTTCAGTTTCCACAGGATAATAAACAGGAGAAGGCCTTCAAGTGCGGCCTCGTAGAGTTGAGACGGGTGCCGGGGTATCGGCCCTCCCGACGGAAACACCATGGCCCAGGGGACTTCGGTGGCACGACCAAAGAGCTCACCATTAATAAAATTCCCAAGCCTTCCCAGACCAAGAGCGATAGGGGCAGTGACCGTAACCGTGTCCGCTACATCCCAGTAAGGTAACCGACGGCGACGACAGAACAGAATGCCCGCCAGCAGTGCGCCGATGAGCCCACCATGGAACGACATACCCCCATGCCAGATGGCAATGATTTCCAACGGGTGTTGCAAGTAATCACTAAAAGAGGACAGTTGATAGAAAAGGATGTACCCGAGGCGGGCGCCCACAATAAGCCCTATGGCCGCATAGAAAAACAGGTCTTGAAGTACGGCTCCCTTTAGGCCGAGCCGCTGAGCCTTTGGTTGCTTAAGGATGAGGAAATAGGAGGCGGCAAAACCGAGCACATACATGAGCCCGTACCAACGAAGCTTGATAGGCCCGAACTCGATGATGTTTGGATTTATGTTGGGGAATGGCAACAAGTGTCGATCTCAAGGGCTTCGCCCCAGTTAGCCTCCGGCACGGAATTAAAATTAGGATACTTTCGTGATAGGATGTTTGATGAATTTGGAATTCTGACTGTGGAAGGTGGAATTACGAATTGCAAGATCTTTCTTCTTTTCCAATTCCGAATTCTGGTGACTGTAAGAAATTGAGCCTCTACAGTCACCCTCTCCCACTTCCGGATTCCACTTCATGCTACATCCAGGAATCAAACTTTTTCCAAAATTCCGGATCGTCTTTTTGCCACTCCGGACCGAATTTCTTGTCATAATAGGATGCGAACCGATCCAACCAGCGCCACCAAAAACTCTTTCCCTGTTCTTTGGCATCAAAGATATCGTTCAGAAAGGTCGCAATATTGGCCATTTCTTCTTTTGGCACATACGAAGCGGCCCCTCCCTTAAAGGATTTCTTGGTATCCTCCACACTGAGCGCATGTGCAGTCAACATGACCGGGATCACCTTCCGCTCGGTTGCGATCTCCAGTAATTGATAACCGTCAACCCCCATGATATCCAATATGGCCATATCAAAGTATTCGGTCTCCAAAAGTTGTTTGCCGTCTTCAAAATTGCTTGCCTCCACAACATCGCACATTGGGAGCAACTCTTTTAGAGATTCCAGCACATCCGGCTCATCATCCACAATGAGGATCCTTTTGTTTGGTAACCAATCGTTTCCCATAATCAGCCTCCTTTTCTTATCAAAAAATTATCAATCCATTCAGCAAGGGTCCAAGTATAAGTTAGTGTATTTTAATCATAATTCAAGGTCTGCTGAAAAGGATTTTCAGCAGGACAACAGATGAAATGCCCCCCTCTGGACAGAAAATGTCTGGAATTTAAATACTTAAAACAGCTAAGCTATCCTTTCCATACCATTTTACAGGTTGAAATGGGGAAAAAAGGGTATTATATTAAAGACTGTCTGAGGAGGCAACCTGATCATGCCCATTTACGAATATAAATGTAACCAATGCGGGAACATTTTTGAGCAGTTGGTATTTTCCCGCGATGGGGTCGAAACATATGGCTGTCCTAGCTGCGGGGATAACGATACGTGTAAGCTCATGTCTTCTTTTTGCTGCGGATCATCCGACTCGTCTCTGCAGGGAAGCGCAGGGCCTGCGTCATCCTGTTCCACGTCTTCAGGGGGTTTTTCCTGAGGTTGATTTACACGGCCGTGAGCCGTTTAATAATCCCGACCAAATTACAAAGCTAAGCTTTCCGGCTGAAAAAATTTTCAGAGGGTAAGCAGGAGAACTTGATTATGAGTATTTTTTGGTTTCTATTAGCAATCGGCATCTGGATTATTCTCCAGGTCTATGTCTTTCCTAAATTCGGTATTTCCACTTGAATGAAGCCCGCTTGCCAGTTGGGCAATGAAGAGGACCACACCCAAAAAACACAGGATAATTTTAGGAGCTAAACGAATCAAAAATACCCTTAAATGGGTTGCTTGATTTTGACTCTAAAAGGATCCAAATATTTAAAAAATGTAATCGAATGACAAATATTAAAGCCCAAATTCCAAATGAATGTCAAATGACAAATGCCAAAAAAAGAGGGCCGCATCAATTCAAATTTGCGCTATCCTGATGGGCTGGGAAAAAGGTAATAATATATAAATAGCTGACTCTTTGGAAAACCTTTTGACATTGGGATTTTGGATTTCATTTGACATTTGGATTTTGTCATTTAAACTTTTCTCCAGCATTCCTTCATAATCACTCAATTGCCTGCCTAGACCTATCTCGAACCATCCACTCCCTTCCACCCTTAGGCCTATCGAAGACGTTCGTTTTGTTTAAGGGAAATCATCTTCCTTCCTACTATGTGATATTTTGTAGAGCCTCTTGCTTGAAATATTCAGTTTTATTTTGTTATAATTATATAGAAACAGATGAATTGAATCATCATCACTAGGGGGAACCATGTCAAAGAACTCACTTTTCGTACTCTGGGCAATTCAGGCCGGAGTGCGGCTTTATGGTGCGGGACGAAGGGCCTACGTCGAAGCGACACTGGACCGGCCCCTCATTTTGCCTCTACCGCGTGGACCTGGCATTAGCGCAGCATCAGCCCTTAATTTTTTCAAGAACGATCCGCAAGGTGACGTCATCGCCCAGAGAGATGAAAACTCGCGGATTCGGCTCCTCCTTGCTGCTGTCAACTCGGGCACCCTGAACCCTGAAGATGAGGAGGAACTGAAGCAAATCTATGCAGCATATCTTGCTGAACTCCACCCCGAAACGTTTGAAGGACCCATATCGTCGGATGAACCAAAAGGTCATGAAATCGTCGCAATCATGACCGTTCGTCAATGGTCGAAAGGTGAACTCGGGGATCATCCAAGCGCGCTACAACGCACCGCCGGCACACTCGTTAACGTTGCTGTCGATTACTTTCTCTATACACCAGGCGCGATCTCCCCTCATCGCCCCACTGGTAGGGCGCTCATGGCCTACCTGGAGACTATAGATGACCTTGACTTTGCAGAGGCGCCTCCGGCCGAAGTAGCGGGCGAACTCCTGATTGCTGTTGTTGACAGTGTGGGTGCTCACCCGGATCTCATTGGCAATACCGAGACCGAGAAGAAGCTTGTCCGAAATATCACCATCTCCCTTTCTGAATCGGCCAAGACATATATCGAGGACGTTCCAACGGAGGTTCGATGGGAGGGATCCGCATGGCTCAAGATGATCGCCAGGGCAGTGATCAAAGGCAGTACCGACACGGTGCTTGCCGATCCAAACACCGTATTGGGATTTGGTGAGACGGAGACGCGATTCATCCAGGAGGTCGGTGGGACAATCGCTGGCTTGCTCATCGGAACCGACCGGCTCCGTTTCCAGGCCCTTTTGTCAGGTGAAGGGATAAACACTATCATAAAAGCGGCGTTGCGTGCCACAGCGAAAAATCCTGAGATCCTTAAGATCGATAACCAGGGGCTCCGCAATATTATAGTCGGCCTGGCTGACGGCCTCTCGCGGCAACCTAATTTATTGGTCCATGATCTGTTCCCGGATATCATCCGGCTGGCTCTAGAGAAATCGGCCGAAAATCTTGATCTTATTTGGCCCAAGGAGACGAATGATCTCGCCGACCACTTGCTGGTCACCGGTACAAAGGAGCTATTCAAGGCTTTGGCAGAGGGTACCCGAGAGGAAGGCTGGCCGACTCTGACCAAATCCCAGATTTTAGGGTTGGTCGAAGTTGTTTTCGACGAAGTCATTGAAAACCCAGATTGGCTCCTAAAAAGTGAGGGGCTTGAGGGTGATTCAGCCTTGACTGTTGCCGTAAAGGCCGCATTGGATTCCTTAGAACAGCTAAAGCCCCCATTGATCTCTGCCGATGCAGCTGCTTCAGCCATCTCAGCCGCAATCAGCGCCTCTGCGATGCGCCTTGAGTTTCTACGTGAACTGCCCCCCGGGGGCGCTGATGCCGGAAAAATCGCCATCAGGGCGGCCATGGACGCCGTTTTCCAAAACGCCATGGGCGACCATGTCAGCGCAGAAGAGAAATGGATACGTGCACGCAATTCGAGTCTTAAAGTAGCCCTTGAAGTGGCACTTGAAAAACTAGCCAAAAATGGGGCAGAACAAAAGCACATCGACGTATTAAGAGCGGAGGTTGGCGGTCTGATCGATCAACGCCTTACTGCCGAGGAACTGGGCGATCGGCTTGAATCGTTGCTCAAGGCCGTTTAACTCTGTCGGCCTATTTGATATCATTATAGATGACTTATAAGTGAGGCTCCTCCCGCAGAGCGGAAGGCCTCTGGAAGACTCCTCGAAGGGGCCTGAAAACAATACGATTATCAAGATTACCAATCTTTAGCTGCTGTTAAAACGAAAAGAATAGGAACGTCGAACTCGCCAGAGGCGAGCAAGCACTTGTCAGCCTCCGGCTGATCCAACGTCCAACATCGAATTTTGAATAAAGCATGCTAAATATTTTAATAAAATGGCCGAGCGAAGCGAGTTCATCATTCGATGTTCAATGTTCAATGTTCGATGTTGGACGTTCAAAAAATGCTTTAATCTGCCGCCAACGAGTATTTTTTTCTCGCTGGAACGGGTGAACCTTTCCGGGTCCACCGCTAGAAGCGGTGGGCTTAGATCAAACTAATTCTGTCAACTATGCAGGCCTAACACCCATGTCTTTACGCTAAACATGTCATTTAGGCTTGGGGGCCAGAAAATCAGAAGTTAGCCCACTGATACCCAAGGGTAAAGATATATGCCTTATCCTTTTTTTCAAACCCTGGTGAGGGCTTGTTATCCCAGTCCCAGTTGAGCTGGAAGGTGGCATTGAGGTTCTTGTAGATTGGCACGCGGAGCCCAGTACGGCTCAGGATAATGATGTTATCCGTGTCTTCCAGACTGACGAGGCCCTCATGGTTATGGAAGAACTGGAGAGCCTTCGGCCAGAAGAAGTGGTCAAACTTGACGGCCCAGCGTCCTGAAGCATAGTCATCGTCCTGTGCCACGATGAAATCCTCTTTGACGTAACTTGGACCAGCTTCAAAGGAGAGATTAGTTTTCTCAGTTTCAAAGAACTGATAGCCAAGACCAGCGCCGAGGACTGTCCTCAGATCCAGATCCTTGAACACATCCTGCTCCCCTGAAATATTTCCATAGGCATACAGCTTCTTGCTGAGAAAGCGATCATACTTGCCATAGCCAAATAGCCTATCAGCAGTTTTCAGATTTTCAGCTTCAGACCGTTTATATAACCCTCCTATGGTGAATCGGTTCTTCTCTGAGCGGGCAACCGCCTCACCATCACCATAGATATCTTGCGTGTCCGTGTTCCCGCTCGTGGAACTGGCTCCAAAGTTCAATCTTGCGTTATATTTCACGGGAGGGTCCACTTTAGGATTGATCATTTTGAGCTGAGCCAGTTCGATAGGGATAGGTTCCTCGACCCCTTCCACCTTCACGGCCACTTTCCCATCTTCACCTGGAGAGATGGGCCCCTCAGTCGACCTATCGTCACTCAGCACCAATTTCACCGGTTTCTCAGTTTTAAGGTTCTGGATTTCCTCCCATTTTATGGAGATCTCCCCTGCAAAAGTGGTGTCTAAGATCAATAAATTGTTTTCCAGCCTCAAAACCTTTCCCGTGATGTGGTTGCCGTTCTTCAACCAGACCTCATCCGCCGCGGCATTAGGCACAATTAAAAAGATAAGTGCAAGAGTGATAACCACGAATATTCCGCATAGTCTCTCCATTTTTAACCTCCTAATCTTCTAAGGCCTATGTTGCCTACTTCTCTTCGTACAAATGAACATTGCCTTGTGGAAACGGGATGCTTATACCCTCCTCATTGAAGCGCTTCTTTATCTTTTCATTAGAAGGCATAGGTGTCAGGCCTTTGCGGTTGACAAGTCGAGATCTAAAATAATTTTATCAATCTTTATTTTCAGTTTATTATCGTCTTTGATTTGTAACGCTACTCTGCTGCTTGCCCGAGAAACCTCGGATACGCCAATTCCAAAGGAGCTAGGGGATGTCCTTCGGTAATTCAATGACCTTCTTTAATTGGTACATCCTTCAATCAGCTAATTTCCCCACTTGACCGAGGTAGTTATTTAGTTGATGATATCCCTCAGTTCCCCTTTACTACAGCGAAGTTGAGGGGTGGCTTTCATTATTTCTCACTTCGTCAATTTGGCATCGCAGCGGATAATAGTATCCAAAACTTACGTAAAAAATATCTAGTGTTAAGATTTGTTTTATCACCGATGCGTATAAAAACAAGCTGTTGATTCGGTACGATAAAAACGATACGTGAAAGTCTGCCCAGCGCAGCGACGGCTTTGTCTGGGGCTTCTGGAAACCATGACCGGTTTACTAACCACCAGAGCAGACCATAGGATGGTTTCAGATTCTGTGATGGTTGAAGCGCTTCTATTAGATATTTTGAATTTTTAAGGACGACATGTCCATCCCACTTCCCTTCAGCAAGGACCAGCAAGCCAAATCGTGCCAAATCGCGAGCAGACGTCGCAAACCCAATGTTGTTGGCCGCATGACGGTTTTGAACCCTTCGCCGGGGTTCCCATCGGCTTTCGTGCATCCCCGTGGGTG
>JAQYVK010000131.1 GCA_030145585.1 Desulfatiglandales bacterium
GTAGGCGCTGGCCCGGCCGGCATATTCACGGCAATGACCTTGGCAAATTTAGGGATTGAGCCTGTCCTGTTATTAGAGCAGGGAAAAGACCTAGACCAACGCAAACGCAATAACCCTGAAGACAGACTTTGCGGTTGGGGAGGGGCCGGCGCATACAGCGATGGAAAGTTGACACTTTCTTCAGAGGTGGGAGGGGTCCTTAATGAATTTTTAGAGGAAAGAGACCTCTTCGAGCTGCTGAAGGAGACGGATCAGGTTTATGCGGATCACGGGGCGCCCGACCGTATATTCGGTGAGTCCTCACCCGAGTTGGAGGATCTCGCAGATCGGGCCCGCCTGGTGGACCTTGAGCTGATCCCCTCCCGCATACGCCACATCGGTACAGAAAATTGTCTGACTATCCTGGGCCGTTTTCGGAAGTTCTTGGACGGGAAAGTGGAGACATGCACAGGGTGCCAAGCTGAGGAACTTATTGTGGATGGGGGCCGGATCCAAGGTGTCAGACTTGCTGATGGGCAGGTCATCAAGAGTCGATTTGTTGTCGCTGCTCCGGGCCGGTCAGGGGCAAGCTGGATGAAAGAGCAAATGGATACTTTGGAATTAAAAACCCGATCAACATCTGTGGATATTGGTGTACGGGTTGAATTGCCGGCTCCTATTCTCAAAGAGATAACCGACACCACCTATGAATCAAAATTGATCCACTACTCAAAGACCTTTGACGAAAGGGTGCGCACGTTTTGCATGAATCCTTACGGCGAGGTCGTCACAGAAGAAAATGGTGGGATCATCACAGTCAATGGTCACAGTTATGCCAATAAGAAGAGTGAAAACACAAATTTTGCAATATTAGTGAGTAGTGCGTTCACGGAACCATTTAATGATCCCATAGCCTATGGACATTACATCTCCAGGTTGGCCAATCTGCTCGGTGGTAGGGTTATGGTGCAGCGATTGGGCGATCTCTTGGCGGGTCGGCGAAGTACCCAGGCGCGTCTGGCGCGGAGTCTTACGAGACCGTCCCTCGCTGATGCCACCCCGGGTGATCTGAGTTTTGTTTTCCCATACCGGCACCTGCTCAGCATTATTGAGATGCTCCAGGCCCTTGATAAACTGGCTCCAGGGGTATTTTCAAGGCACACGCTTCTGTATGGCGTGGAGGTAAAATTTTATTCCAACAGGATTGATATCTCTCCCGAAATGGAAACGGGTATAAAAAACCTATTCACTATTGGTGACGGTGCGGGTATTACCCGTGGGCTGCTTCAGGCCTCCGCAAGTGGAATTCTTGCTGCGAGGGCAATTGGGAAACGGGTGAGCGGTAAGCGGTAAGCGGTGAATGGAACTAATCAAACCAACAGAACCCAATAAACCAATAAAACAAATTAAACCAATAAAACTAATTCAACCAATCGGAATTATTAAATCTATACAGGTTAGGTGCTTATCAGTTAACTGTTTACTGCTCACCGCTTACTGCTTACCATACTGTTGACTGCTGCTTCTATTCTTCTCAATCCTTTCTCAAGGGTCTTTCTTGGGCAGGCTATGTTGAGCCTTTGGAAACCTTCGCCCCCCTGACCGAAGATGGATCCGTCATCCAATCCCACTTTGGCCTTTTTAATCATGAAGTCTTTGAGTTCCCGGGTGTTGAGTCCCAGACCTCGACAATCGAGCCAGACCAAGTAGGTGGCTTCCGGCTCTATGACCTTAATCCCGGGGATCTTTTCTTCGAAATATCTAATTGTGAATTCCAGATTCTTATGCAGATATATCAGGAACTCGGTGAGCCAATCCTCCCCGAATTTGTACGCACTTTCAAAGGCCGCCATACCAAAAACGTTGTCCATGTCAATATGAATGTTTTTTAGGAGCTGTTTGTATCTGTTACGAAGATCCTGATCCGGAATGATGATTACGGATGATTGGAGCCCGGCGAGGTTGAAGGTCTTGCTCGGTGCCATGCAGGTGATGGTTCTTTGTGCCAGTTCTTTGGAGATGGTTGCTGTGGGTGTATGTTTGAAACGGGAGTAAATAATGTCCGAATGGACTTCGTCGGAAATCAGAATGATATTATTTTTGAGACAAAATTCTCCGAGTCTTTGGAGGTACTCTTCCTCCCACACCCGTCCGACAGGATTGGCAGGGTTACAAAGGATCATGAGTTTGATGTTGTCACCTGCTCGTTTTTCGAGATCCTCAAAATCCATATAATAACGGCCGTCTTCCAGGATGAGGGGATTGTTGACAACTTGGCGCCCGTTGTTTTCAATGAGGTCAAAAAAGGGGTAATAGACCGGTGGCTGGACAAGGACCCCATCACCGGGTCGACTCAAGGCGAGGATCATGACACTCAGACCTGTCACAACACCGGGGCTGAATGTGAGCCACTCTTTTTCAACCTTCCAATCGTGATGCCGTCGAATCCAATCGATGAAGGCATCGTAATATGAGGTTGGTCTCAGTGGATATCCGTAAATGCCATGTTCAGCCCTCTTTTTTAAGGCCTCAATGACAGGCGGTGGGGCTTTAATATCCATGTCCGCCACCCACATAGGGAGCACATCTTTGTCCCCGAAGAGTTTGAGGACCCCATCCCATTTGGCTGAATTTGTCTTTCTCCGCTCGATTACTTCATCAAAATTATAATTCATTATTTTAGCCTTTCACAGTCTATATGAGAAATCCAATCTACCAAACATAACTACAATTCGTCAAATTTGATTATTACGGGATATGTGTGGTAGACAATATTACAAAACTGTTACTGGATAATAGATTGAACATCATATCCGGTAAGATGGCTTAAAAACCTTGTCCGGTATTCTTAGACTGGAATTTTGCCGACAGTTGTGGCATAGCAAGGCCGGGGGAGGAAATGAGGTCGGAGAACCAACTGACCAGTCTGGAGGATTGTGATGTCAAAATTAGCGAATCTACAAAAGTTCCTAACAAATGACCTGAGGGTTTTCAAGGCGCCTTTTTTCGAGGGACTGGAGGGTTTTCCGGGAACAATTGAAACCCCCGATAGGCAGGAACAGGCACCTTATCGAATTTCCTCCTTGGATATCTTTGATGCTTGGGATATCTGCGGCATTGTTGGGGGACGAAAGCCTTCGACCTACTCGGAAAGCCCGAGAATATGGAACGGTTATTTCCGGGGGATCGGTCGAAAAGCGGTGTTCTTTGCCTTTGATCTTCCTCAAGAAAAGGATTTCGCCAAATTTATGAATGCCCTGCTGGAAATTCCAGGATTTTTAGAGCTAACGGTGACAGATCCCTACAAGCATTCGGCTTTTCTATCTCTTGAAGGTTTGGGCTTTCAGGTGCGATTGTCCGATCAGGTAGCAGACACCAAAGTCGTGAATCATGTGATCCTGGATTCAAAAAAGAAGACGCTCCTGGCCTTGAACACTGACGGCATGGGCATGATTTGGGCTATCAAAGAGAAAGTTGATGTTAAGGGTAAGACGGTACTGATCATCGGGGCAGGGGGTTCGGCCGTATCGATCGGGTATGAATTTGTCCGGGCCGGCAGCGATCTATTCATCACAAACAGGACCCCAAGCCGGGCCAAAGACGTCAGTGAACTGTTGGCCGGATCTAATAGCGCCGGTCAGCAAGTGAGTTGGGGAGGTTTCGACCGCCTGAGCGGGTTGTTGAGCCAGGCCGACATTGTGATCAATACGGTTCCCGAAGGTTGCCCCTTAGATGTCGAAAGTGGTAAATCCTTGAAAGAGGGTGCTCTTCTTGCGGAAACCACGTACGGCAGCAAATCAGCCATAAAAGACCTTGCCATGACCACGGGGCTGGACTATGTGGATGGAATGGATATGCTTATTGGACAGTTTCTGGAAGCTGCAGCTAAGATTTATCCTCTTCTAGGGATTTCGGAGGAGAAACACGGGGAAGGAATACGCAAAGCGCATCCGCCGTCGCTGAAGCTTCCACCTTCGCCAGAGGCTATGGCGGACAGGATGGCGGACAGGTAGTGCAGAGCGCAAAGAGTAAAAAACAAAAAAATAATCACGAAAACACGAAAGGACAAAAAGGGGAAATTTTTAGGGTCTATGATTCACCACAGAGACTCAGAGAACACAGAGTGACATTTTTTTGTTCGATCGGGAGATCCACCGTCGCCTGCCCGTCGAAGACGGGCCGCTATGGCGGACAGGTAGTGCATGGCACCTGCGGTGCCGCTGGAGGAGCGCGCTTCTCGCTTGAAGAGCGGGCCGGTTGTGAAAAATTAAGCATTAACAACCGGCACACTTGAGGAGCGCTACGCTTGAGGCAAAAGAAAGATGAGCAAGTAGCGCGGAGTAACTGTTTTTTAACGCTATGCGCCATGCGCTATGCGCTCTGCGTTACTTGTCGTCCAGGAGATCTTCCAGCTTTCGGGTCATATCGGCCGCCTTCCAGCTTGGTATTTGATAGATCCAACCACGATGTCTTTTATTAAAATTGAGCGATGCTTCTCGGGCCAGCAGCTTGGCTTCCTTCTTCTTCAGTTGTTCGTCCGACTCAGCAACCCCCTTTTTTACCCTGACAGGCTCTTTGTCCTTGAAATCAGATGAACATTTTATATAGGTCTTGTCATCTTTCTCGGCCAGTAGGAATGTGTATATGCCGGTGTTCTTTAAGAAGCAAATGTAGGCGGTTTTGAAATCGAGTTTGCGCGTATCGTCCGATTCCTTTTCAACGTCGCTGAAGGTCAAATCCGTTACTGCCGAGAAGACACTCTCGTAAATTGTCTCTTTGACCTTTTTACCGCTGGGGATATTGTTCAGGGTGATTTTGTTATCATCGCCGGACGAGACCGTGTACTTGCCTCCAGGCCCAATAACGGTTACCTTTGAAATGGCCTGTTTTTCCGTTTTAAAGAGACTCTTGTCGAGATAACTCAGGGCTGTCATATCCAGAAAGGGAACGTTTACCGAGAGATAGGCCTTCTGGTCAACGTCCTGATCCAGTGAGATGAGACGCACATAGTCTCCCTTTGCCATCTCATCCCTCTTTCCGACCAAGATTCCTGTAATTAGTTTCTCTTCTGCATTAAGAAATTTGATAATGCTGGTGGCCGTATCCGGGGTTAGATCAAGGTCTATGAAATTTTTAGGGTTGTCGGTGATTAGCTCCTTAATGCGGATGTCGAGACTGGATGTGATAAGATTATTGATCTGCTGGGTGGATGCCGGATAGTCGTCTTTATCCACTAAGAAGAATTGGTCATCCCCCTTTTTTAAAGTAAGCATCTTGTCGGGAGGGCCGAGTATGATTCTGTCAATATCAGAGGTTTTCAAACCTTGAATTAGAGGCGAATCCATCGTCATGGTCCGAACCGGACGATTGGAGATGTATGATTGAACGATGGCCAGCAAAGCCATGATGACCGCAACAGCGCCTAAAATGATTAATTTCTTGTTACTCATATATGGGGCTCCTCATTGCGCATAGCGCATAGCGCATAGCGTCTAATTAGTCATATTAGTTTGATTGGCTCGAACCAATTGAACAAATAAAACCAATCGAACTAATCAAACGAATAAGACGTTAAAGATGTTTTTCGCTCTGCGCTTTGCTCTCTGCGCTCTGCGTTTTTCGTTTTAGTCGCTCGCGTGGCTTATGTATCGGCGTCGGAGTCTGATTCGGTGCACACTCAGAAGAATAGCAAATATAAGGATGACCACAGGCGCCAACAACATATTCACGTTGCGTACTGAAAGGCCCAGCCTTTCGATATGTTTCCGTCTTTTGTTCTGAACCTGCCGGAGCCGGGCTTTGGCTTCGTGGATTTTCAATTCAAGATCGGCCTTTGCACTGGAGAGTTCTGAAGCATCAATCACCTTCTCCCCCTTTTCTCTGGCCTCGTTCACCACCCTGTTGAGCTCTTTTTGGAATTCTTCTATCTGGGCATTTATGCTTGCCTCTTCCTGGGCAGTCTCCCTTTCCGCCTCCCGTTCAATCTTATCCACAAGGTCAAATGGTCTCTGGAAATTCCCCCTGCTGCGAATAGCGATCAGGTCACTAGAACCGAGTAAACTCTCAAGGGTGTTAAAAAACAGTGCATCATTGTCGCCGACTTTTGTCGTACCGAAAAGGGTCTCCTGGTAGGCAAAAGGATCGCTGATAAAATCAACATCAGCGAAAACGACTACCGCGCTGTCCTCAGTGGCCTCTGTCAGGCCGCTTATATGTCTGGTTTCAGGTGCCACTTCCTTAGTTTTGGGATCTTCTTGTCCTTTCTTTTCTTCCTTTGATTCCACTGGAACGTCAACGCCATTCGGAAAACTTGAAGGGAACCGTCCGGTGATCATGTATGCGACATGAACCGGCTTTGAACCAGGAGTGAAATGGCGCATTAGGGCTTTGCCATCTAGAGCCCGCAACTCAAAAGGGGAGTCGACCTTCCAGGAATTCCCTCGATCTGTGGTATTAAGAAGGGGAACGATGCTGGTTTTCATAAGTTTGTCGGTCCGATTTTCTTCGCCTTCCTGATTTTTATCGTCACTCGTAACTTCTCTCAGAATGCCGCTGAAAAAAACCCTGACCTGATTCAAATCCGATGTAATAATATTATCCCTGTTGAAATTGCCTGGGACGAGATTCAGGAGCCCGATCACTTTTTGGGGGTTTTGACCCGGCCTCAAAGTAACATTCATGGCAAGTGTGTCGTCACCGGCAAAGGTATCTACGGGCATTTCCACACCCCAAGTCCTGAGCAAGCGGTTCAGATCGGAGCTAGAGGAGGGCACCGGGCCTTGCATCATGGCCTGTTGTGGGGGTAGGTCGGATAAAGAATAAGGGTCCACAAGAATAACGGCCCTGCCACCTTTTAAAATGAATTGATCAATGGCGAATAGGGTCTTTTCAGGCAGATCCTTGGGGTGAACAATGACCAAAAGATCGATCCCCTTAATTTCTTCGAGATTGGTTTCTATTTTTTGTACTTCATAGCGCTTCTGTAATTCTTTCACAAAGATCCAGGAAGGCCTTGGCTGTTGACCCTGCAAACGCATCATTTGAGCCATATATCCGGTCACTTGATCCCCCATAATGGGCAGGGAGCTGAGTATGCCAATCTTTGTTTTTTCGCGTGAGATAACCGTATCGATCAAATAGCTGATGTCGTATTCAACAAAATTTTGACGATCGGGCGCGAAAAAATCTATGGTCTTTGTGGCACCGTAGGGGGTCCTGACGATCAGGCCGAAAAAGAAAGTTTCCTCCTGGGTGATATTGAACCTTTTCAATCCATAGCGAAGGGCTTCCTGTTCTTCATCGGAAAACGGCCGGGGATCGATCACTTGGAGTTTTACCATCCCTTTGCTCGCAGCAACATACTCTTCCAGAATCGCCCTGACAAAGTAATAATAATCATTGTAGTGCCTTATGGCATCAGGGGCCTTCATGGCAGCAGTTCTGGCATAATAGAGTTTAACAGTGATCGGCTGAGTCAGTTTGGCGAGGATGGATCGGGTCCCGTCACTGAGGGTATAGAGCCCCTGTTCTGTTATATCCAATTTTATAGATTTTCCGAGGCCCTGAGTAATCGTGATGGCGCAGAAAATAATAATCGCGACAAATATCACGGCCAAGACTGCGCGGGTCGTCCTGTTCATCATGCCGCCTTCCTTTCTTCCAGAATAATACAACATGCCCAGACCCATCCAACAATCATCAGGATAAAGTATGAAATATCCTTGAATGCCACAATTCCCTTTTGCATAGATTCGAAGTGGGTCTGGAAACTCAGGTTTTCGATGGCACCCAGTATCGCTTTCGGTAAAAAGCCGGAAAGGTAATCAAGGGTTGTCGGTAGACCGATAGAGAATATCACCGCACAAGCGACCACGGCCAGGATAAAACTGATGACCTGGTTTTTGGTGAGGGCTGAAAAAAAACATCCAATAGCCAGATAGCCGCCCGCCATAAGAAAACCGCCCAGATAACCCGTAAGGATTGGCCCGAGATCAGGGTGCCCCAGGTAAAAAACCGTTATCGGCATGGGGAAGGTTAACAACAGCGCAATTCCTATAAAAAACCATGCGGCCACGAATTTTCCAAGAACGGCCTGTGATGTTGTGATGGGAAGGGAAAAAAGTAATTCGATAGACCCCGACTTTCGTTCTTCAGACCAAAGTCTCATTGTCGTGCTGGGAATCATGAAGACAAACAAAATAGGGAGCCATTGGAAAAAAAGGCGAAGGTCGGCCTGTCTTGCCTCAAAGAACCTCTCTTTGAATGGCAAATAGCCGGCGAAAAAAAGGAAGATTATCAAAAAAACATAAGCAACCGGTGTCGCAAAGTATCCTTTTAATTCTCTTTTACAGACCGTCCAGAAACCTGTCATAGCGGGTACACTCCTTATATTGCAGTTCAGGCGCTCTCCCCTTTTGTGATCATTCGGAACACCTCGTCCAGCCCGCACTGATATTTTTCTTTCAGTGCTTCAGGGGTATCGTCAGCAAGAATTTTACCTTTAGAAATGATGATTGATCGCGTGCAAATTGCATCCACTTCTTCCAAAATATGGGTTGAAATAACGATGCATTTATCTTTGGCCATTTTATTGATGAGCTTTCTCACTTCGTGTTTTTGATTCGGATCGAGCCCATCGGTTGGTTCATCAAGGATAAGCACTTTGGGATCGTGAATCAGAGTTTGGGCCAACCCCACGCGTCGTCGATAGCCCTTTGATAGGGTGTCAATGGTCTGATGATAGACAGACTCGATAGCACACAAGCCTGTGATATGCTCGATCGTCTCTCCTCGGGCCTTCCCCTGAATCTTGCGGGCGTCACAGATGAAATTGAGAAATGAGCCCACGGTCATCTCACCATATGCGGGGGCATTTTCAGCCAAATAGCCCAGCGATTGCCTGACTTTGATGGGATTTCGAAGGATGTCATGCCCACATACCGTAGCGGTTCCCCCGTCAGGGGTGAGAAAACAGGCCAACATCTTCATGGCAGTGCTCTTTCCCGCCCCATTTGGGCCCAAAAAACCCAGGACTTCGCCCTTGCCTACCTCGAAGGAAATATCATCTACGGCCACTATAGGGCCGAAACAACGACGTAAATTCGTCACGTTAATCATATTTGACTCCATTAGCGCAGAGCGCAGAGCGCCAAGCGCAAAGCGAATTACCGCTTAAATCTTTTATTAGTTCGTTGGTTTCATTTGTTTCATTGGTTCAAACTAATAAAACTAATTAAACTAATCAGACGGTTTTCGCTGATTGAACCAATCAAACAAATAAAACCAATTGAACCAATTAAACACGTAAGCCCACTATAAGATTGTGGGTTTTTTCGTTATGCGCCATGTGCTTTGCGCTACGCGCTCGAGGGAGTGTAGAAAAAAGAAGGGGGTGGGTCAAGTTGAAAATGAACCAGGTCGGACTTATATTTAAGAAGTGGCAAGTGATGATCCATAAAAAAGCAAGGGATATCAAAACCTTAGGGAAAAACATAACGACGAATGGGATTGCAATGGAACGAGAAAAAAGCTGGCAGGAAGAAATCGTCTTAGACAGGCACTTGGACCTCGTAAACCGGTATGGTGATTCATCCGTAGAAGAGCCTGAATTGGTGGAGGAGAAGGAAAAGCTTTACCCGAGAGGAAGTGAGGGCGACTCACTTACCATCTATATGAAGGAAATCGCGAGAACCCCATTGCTAAAACGAGAGGATGAAATGAGCATAGCCAAACGGATTGAAAGAAGCGAGGGAATCCTCTCTCGGGTGCTGCTCAGATATCCCTTGTTGATTCGGGCTGAGATCAATCCCAAAGGAGAAATTCTCCCCGGCCCCTCAGAAGCAGAAGCCACTCAAGAACTTGATTGGGAGGACATTTGTGTGGAAGACAAGGACCGAATCTGTAAGCTGTATGAGATGATGGAGCGTACTGTCCTTCTAGAAAATCAACTGAATAACGATAAGCGCCATGACATTGGTAACTCAAAAGGGAAAAAGGAGAAACAGATCCTCCGGCAAATGCAGAAGATATTCTGGGAACTCAACCTTAGGGATCATCAGATAAACAATATTCTCGGGAGACTCAAAACCCATGTGAAGCAGCTAGAAGGGGCTGTACATGATGATCGGAAACATAAGAAGGCATCTACCCGAGAGGCTGCATTTCCCCAGCTCAAGAAGGATCTGAAGGTAGCACTGCAGGCTTTTAGGGAGGTAAAGACGGCCAAAGAGGAGCTTGTGAAAGCAAATCTCCGCTTGGTAATCAGTATCGCGAAGAAGTATAGTAACCGCGGGGTTCATTTATCAGACTTGATCCAGGAAGGGAATATCGGTCTTATGCGGGCCGTGGATAAGTTCGACTACCGGAGGGGTTATAAATTCAGTACCTATGCCTACTGGTGGATTTGGCAAGCTGTTACCCGGTTCATCCATAACAGGGGGCAAATGATCCGACTTCCCATCCATCAGATAGAGGTCATAAACAAAGTAACCCGGACGTCGGAAGGCCTCCTCCAGTCAAAGGGCAGGATTCCAACCCATGAAGAGATCGCAGAAGAAATGGGGTTTTCCATCGAAGAAGTGAAAAGAGTCCTTGAGATGGCAAACAGGCGGTATACGCTTTCTCTGGGGACCCCGATTGGAGACGGGGATTCCTGCATGGAAGACTTTATAGAAGACAAAGAGGTTATTTCTCCGGAAAAGGCGATGATCCAGAGAAACCTGGCAGAAGGAACCCGGGCGGTTCTTTCCACTTTAACTCCGCGTGAAGAAAGAATCTTGCGTAAACGCTTCGGGATCCAAGAAAAAACAGGGCAGACTTTACAAGAGGTAGGACAAGAATTCGGGCTCACGCGGGAACGAATTCGCCAGATCCAGGCCAACTCCCTGAAAAAACTGCGACATCCAAGTCGGAGTCGCAGTCTGGCCAC
>JAQYVK010000132.1 GCA_030145585.1 Desulfatiglandales bacterium
TTCCCCGATGACCTGATGCGTAAAGCCGAAAAGGCGAAGGGTATGACCGGCTTCAGATTCCTACACATTTTAACCCCCTGCACACAAGGGTGGGGATTCCCCATGAACCTGACGGTTGAATTGGCCCGAATGGCAGTGCACACGAAAATCTTTCCACTCTTTGAAGTGGAAAATGGGGTTAAATATACCATAAACAAAAAGCCGAAAGGGACGCCGCTCTCGGAATATACTAAACTACAAAAGCGTTTTCGTTTTTTGAGTGATGAGGCCCTGAAAGAATTAGAAAACATAACCGAGGAGCGATGGAAGAGACTTCAATATTTTGCCGGATATGATAACGGAGGCAAAGATAAGGGGGATAAAGAATAACTTTTCCATCCAACCGGCACAAAAGAGACGTGTCTGCGCCCACACTCAATAATTTTATCCGCCAATGGTGGACTTGTCCGCCCCAGGAGGCTTAATCCGCCGGAACACCTTCCTTGAACAGAATTCACCTTTTTCAAAGTCATCAATACATGATCCTGCCTACGATGGGGCTTTCGTTAATCAACATATGTTAGAAGCTATCTCAAAAATAGAAAAATAGTTCGAGGTCAACAAGGGGTGAGCAGTAAGCGGTGAGCCGTGAGTGGATCACGGTTTACTGTTCACTGTTTACCGTTTACCATCCAATGCTATTTGGCATTTTTGAGATGGCTTCTAAAAGAAAGGAGAGACAATATGGGACTAGCCAGGGGTATTTTTGTCATTGATACACATGTTCATGCCGTCCGGGTTGCCATGAAATTCAAGGAACGCGGGGTAAAGCCGACTTACGAGGGTGTGTTCGGCGGCATGACAGGAAAGGTCCAAGCCGTCACATATGATAATTCAGAGAGGCTCCTCTATCATATGGACCGGTATGGGGTCGATATGGCCGTCATCATGGCCTTGGGTGGTGATAATGAAACCCTCATCAAGATCCTCGAAAAACATCCGGACCGATTCATAGGCCGGACCATGCCTTCGGCCATTGGTCGTAAAGCGAGGGATGGTGAGGCGGAATGGACCATTCAGGCGGCATGTAAAGAAATGGACGAACTTCTCAGCACCGGACTGTTTCGAGGCGGGATCGGGGAAGGCATGCCTGGGAGCCCGGTTCCCAGGGAGGATCTCACCTGGCGGGAGCGCTATGAAGAGATTTGTCAAGTCGTGGAGGTGGCCCGAAAACACAAGGTGCCTGTCTCCTGGCATACCCCCATGGGCACCCTCTCAGGTTATGCAGGCGCTTCAAGGGCCTTTGCGGGTTATCCCAGATACGAGGACCCCCTTCTGGTCCATGAAATTGCGACCACGTTTCCGGACGTGTCCATCATTATGAGCCACGGAGGGATGCAGGGATGGTGGTCCGAAATGTATATGGAGCCGACCCTCAATGTGGCTGCCGGACACAACAATGTATATCTTGAAACGGGCCTCTGGTGGGCTGATCTGTACGATCAACCCCTGCGTGATCCCAACATTGGCCCAGAAAAGCTCATCTGGGGGACGGATTGGGGTGCCTCTATTCCACAACAGTGGCAACCGGGACTTCAACCAGAGACCTATGCGAACCAATCTCGCAGGGACGGGATCCCTGCCCATCAGATAGATGTTTTCGGCTGGAGTTTAAAACAGCTGGATAAACTTGATATCCCTCAAGATGATCTGAATCTGGTTTTGGGCGGCAATGCTGTCAGGATTTTTAAATTAGAGGACAAAATGCCCCATACAAGGCTGTTCAAACAATACCTGAAGCCCCGGTAAACTGGACAAGAGTCATGAGGGGAGTCGTCGATAACTGGACCTTACTGGCGCCGGAACCGTGCGCGAAACATCGTCCAGATGTGAAGCGACAGGGCCAGTAGGATCAGCATGAAAATAATGAATGCGATCGGTCGATTGATGAAGTCGATCACATGATCCACCCTCGGCAGCGATTGGCGCAATTTGATTTCCATGATCCGACCCAACACCATACCCAATATGATCGGAACCATAGGAAGGTTCAGACGCTTCATAACCAACGCGATCACGCCAATTACGGCGGAAATGGCGCAGTCTATAACGGAATTGCGTAGGCTGTAGACTCCCACGAAGCTGAGTGCCAAGATTCCAACACCCAGAAAGCGGGTCGGAATACGAATGATCTGAAGCAATATGTTCGTCGATAAAAGGAGAAAGGCGAGGGAAAGAATGTTGAGGAACAATAACGCAAGATAAAGGGATATGATGAATTCCGGCTGAGTGGAGAATAACTGTGGTCCTGGAATCACATTGTGCACATAGAATACGGCAAGCATCATCGCTGTCAGCGCTTCACCGGGAATGCCGAGTGCAAGCAGGGGAATCATTGCCGCTCCAGGCACGGCATTGTTGGCAGCCTCCGAAGCGATGAGACCTTCAGGCGAGCCCTTGCCGAATTTTTCAGGTGACTTCGAAGTTTTCTGGGCAAGCATATAGGAAAAGAATTGAGCAAGAAACTCTCCGACACCGGGGATGATTCCCATGATGACGCCGAAGCTGGAGGAACTCACCGCCACCCGTTTGTTTCGCAGAACTTCGATCAACCCCTGAAACATGCCACCCTCAAGCTTGGGGGCCTTGGATTGCATATCCTTCTGAGTCAATAAATAGAAGGCCTGGCTGAGCGCAAACAGGCCGAGAACGACCACGATCAAGTCGATGCCTGAACTGAGCCAGGTCTGGTTGAAAGTGAACCTCTGGGTGTATCGGACGGGCTCCATCCCGATAGAGTTTATGAAAATTCCAAAGCAGACCAAAAAGGCCGCAATGATACTCTGACCGCGATGCGTAACGATAACGAGCACCAGTCCAAGCAATGCTGCCAGAAAGATCTCACGGGATCCAAACAGGGGTGCGATTTTTGCGAGAACAGGCGTCAGCAACATCAGGCAGATGACAGAGAACACACCGCCGAAGAAGGAGGCCGAGTACGCCAAAGACAAAGCCCGCTTCCCCTCTCCGGCTTTGGTCATTGGATAGCCGTCATAGGTGGTCAAAGCGTTGAGAGCGGTGCCGGGCGTATTGATCAAAATGGCAGGAATGGCGCCTCCGAACATCGAGGAACCATAGATACCCAAGAGCAAAGTCAGGCCCACGATCGGTTCCATGGAAAAAGTCGCGGGCAGAAGAATAGCTATTGCGACCGCCGGTCCTACGCCGGGTATTGCACCAATGATCACACCACAAATGGATCCGACCATCAAGGCTGCAATCACATCTAACCGAGTGAGTGTTTCCAGACCTGCAATCAGAACATCCATCTCAAACCTCAGAAATACAGGATCATGAAGTTGCGGAACCCATCAGGCAAATACTCATAAACGGTACCCCCCGGGATCCTGACCTGCAGAAATGTCTTGAAGAGTAAGACAATGGCCACACTCAAACCGGCTGAGATCATAAGTGATCGGAGAGAGCGATAACCCACGCGTGCAGCAAGCACGACGCAAAATAAAATAGAGGAAAAAAGATAGCCGATCACCGGTGTGATAAAAACGTACGCCATGAACCAGATCGTAAATTCCAGGCCTCGCAGCCAAAAGAGGATTTCCTTGCCAACGCTTCCTTCTTGATTTGCGAGGTTACGCAGAGAGCCAATAAAGTAGACCAGCCCAAAAAAGACCATGCCGAATATGCTGACAGCCGGCCAGAAACGGGGCTGAGAGCCCAACGAAATGCCTTTCAGCCATGTGGTTTCGGATCCAAGCTGCGACAAAAGGAACAGAGCAAACGCAACAGCAACAACGGCGAAAACGATATCACCAGGGACGCGTCTCGGTTTGAAAGGGGTATCTTTCACCTTTATGTTGGTTGACATAACAGATTCACTGCGAAAAGGGTTTGTCCCTGAAACTCGATAAATTATAGATTGAGAAACTTAGTAAAGACTCCTAGCCCAACAAGGCGGAGAGAAATGATATCATCTAAAATTCCCCTCCTTTGATGGGAGGGGTGCTGACTGTAGATGCTTAATTTCTTACAGTCAGCCGGGGAGGGTGAGAAATGGGGTATCACCCCCACCTTTACCCGCTTTTGGCGGGCTAATCCTCCCCCATCCCCGCGACAAGCTCGGGATCTTCGACAAGGGGGAGGAGAGGGTTGGTAGTTTAAGAGAATATCCCGCAGCGGGGTGCGGGGCGTCTTTATTATTTCTCGATCATCTTATTAATCTTGGAGAAGGTGGCAATATCCCTTTTGATCTGCGCTTTCGATGCCTCTGCATCCATCCAGTAAATCAGCACACCCATCTCTCTGCTCAACTTCTTGGCGCGCTCAGATTGCAATGCGCGTTTTGCGACAGGGATGATTTTTTCGCGGACATTGGCCGGGGTGTCTTTGTGAACAAACAGACCATTCCAAAGGAAGAGATCCAGTTCCGGCAACACTTCACCCACAGTGGGAACGTCCGGCAAAATGCTGACCCGCTTATTCGTGGCGGCCACAAGTACAACGATATCATTCAAACAGGGCATCACCTGAGCAATAGTTGTCGTCATGACGTCCACGTCCCCGGAAGCGAGAACATTGCATTCCAGGGCGTCAAAAGCGGCGTCTGATCCCCATGAAAAACCCATTGACTTGGCGATAGCAAAGGCAACTTTAGTCGGGGGAAGTGGTGCTCCGAAATGACCGAGCGCCACTTTGTTCTTTTTTGCGTATTCGGCCAGTCCCTTTAAATCTTTAAATCCCGGTTTTTTGCTTGCCACAACCACAAAAGGATAGGTCATAAATATACCGAGAGGCTCAAATGGGTTCGGGTTCAATTCCGGAATGCCGATCTGTGGTCCAATTGTAGGAACACTGATCACAAAAGAACCGATCGTGGATCCGTCCGGGGGCGCTTTCGCCACGAATACCGCCCCGGGGAATGGCCCACCACCGCCACCCGGTTTGTTCACGACAGCCGCCGGTACGCCATATTCTTTTTGAAACTCCTCTGCAATCATGCGCGTCAGAATGTCTTCAAAATCACCCGGAGGCCAGGGAACCACGAATGTGACCGGTTTGTCAGGATAGGCCGCAGCGGGTGTAATCATAAAACCCATCAGCACCGCTGTGACGAGAATGGTTGTGAGAAATTTTTTCATGACGTCTCCTCCTTCTCAAATGGTTTCTTGTAAATAATTTCTAACAGGAAGTTTTCAGCTATTCGGCTTCAGCAGCTTCCATCGAGAAATTATAATCCCCAGCCTCGCTAAACAGATCTATTAC
>JAQYVK010000133.1 GCA_030145585.1 Desulfatiglandales bacterium
CACCACTCCATTACTCCGGTTTAATCATTATGGCATTGCCAATAGTCTCTGACCAAGCTCGGAGGATATGGCTTTCTAATTTCAATAAGAATTGTTTCAATGCCACGATACTTTCGTTCCTGAGCGGTTCCGGCGTGTAACAATGTTCTGTTGACTTTTCTGCCAAATTATATAGGTTTAAGGGTTTATTAAAGACATATGATTAAATTGCCAGAAAGGAAATTAATATGACAGCAAAATCTGAAACTATAGAAGGAAACGAGGCTGCCGCTCATGTGGCCTATGCCATGAGTGACGTTGCCGCAATCTATCCCATCACACCTTCCAGCAGCATGGGTGAGTATTGTGATGAATGGGCCGCATATGGACGAAAAAATATCTTTGGACAGGTCCTAAAAGTCGTGGAAATGCAGTCAGAGGCCGGTGCGGCCGGTTCTGTGCACGGAGCCCTATCCGGGGGTGCCCTCTCGACAACCTTTACGGCCTCCCAAGGGCTCTTGCTCATGATTCCCAACATGTACAAGATTTCAGGCGAAATCATGCCGACGGTTTTCCACGTATCGGCCCGCGCCGTAGCCACTCACGCCCTCTCCATTTTTGGTGACCATTCGGATATCAATGCCGTCAGACAGACAGGCTTTTCGATGCTTGCGTCCGCTTCAGTCCAGGAAGCCATGGACCTGGCCCTGGTCGCCCATCTCGCCAGCATCCGTGCAAGCCTGCCTTTTGTACATTTTTTTGACGGATTCAGGACCTCCATGGAACTTCAAAAGATAAAGCTCATCGAATATGATGACATGGCAAAACTTGTGAATTGGGATGCGATTGATGATTTCAGAAGCCGTTGCATGAATCCGGAATATCCCCAGCTCAGGGGTACGGCCCAAAATCCGGATATTTTCTTCCAGAACCGGGAGGCGGCCAACCCCTTCTATGAAAGAATTCCCTATATTGTTCAGGAAGAGATGCGAAAGGTCGGTGATCTCGTCGGTCGTTCTTACCATCTTTTTGATTATGTGGGGGATCCTGACGCGGACAGAATGATCCTTTCAATGGCGTCCAGTTGCGATGTGATCGAAGAGACGGTCAATTACCTCAATGGCTTGGGGGAGAGGGTCGGTCTCCTAAAAGTGCGTCTCTACCATCCATTTTCAAGAGAGCATTTTTTGGGTGCGATTCCAGCGTCAGTAAAAAGAATCACGGTCCTGGACCGGACCAAATCCCCGGGGCATCTTGGGGATCCGCTTTATCGGGACGTCTGCACGGTCTACCAGGAAAGGGGTGAACATCCCATCCTGGTCGGAGGGCGATATGGCCTCGGTAGCAAGGACTTTACGCCGACCATGGTCAAGGCGGTCTTTGACAACATGCGGTCCACCGCCCCCAAAAACCACTTCACCGTGGGCATCGTGGATGATGTGTCGCACACCTCCCTGGATCTGGGTGAAGAAATTGATTCGGCACCTAAGGGGACTGTCCGTTGCAAATTCTGGGGATTGGGCGCAGATGGGACGGTCGGGGCCAATAAAAATGCTATAAAAATCATCGGTGAAAATACGGACATGTATGCCCAGGCCTATTTTGCCTATGACGCCAAAAAATCCGGGGGGATTACCATGTCCCATCTTCGATTTTCGCCGGATAGGATTCAATCACCCTACCTCTTGACCCATTCCGACTTCATTGCCTGCCATAATCCTGCATTTGTTACCCAATATGACCTTCTCGAGGGGATCAAAGAGGGAGGGGCCTTTTTACTTAATTCACCCTGGACCCTCAAAGAGATGGAAGCCAACCTGCCCGATCCATTGAAAAGGAACATTGCCCAGAAGAAGATTGATTTTCACAACATAGATGCCGTTAAAATCGCTTCCGAACTGGGTCTGGGTGGACGCATCAATATGATCATGCAAGCGGCGTTCTTTCATATTGCCAATGTCATACCTCCCGAGGAGGCCTTCGGTTATATAAAGGAGGCTATCAAAAAGACTTACGGGAAAAAGGGCGATAAGATTGTACAGATGAATGTGGATGCTGTGGATCGGGCGGTCGATGCCCTGAAAAAGATCAAGGTTCCAAAGACCTGGGCCACCGCTGGACAGGAGGCCTATCTTGAAGAGGAGGTGCCTGAATTCGTCTCCGAGGTGATGATGCCGATGTTGGCCCAACAAGGGGATAAGCTTCCCGTGAGTGCTTTGAGCCCGGATGGTATTTTCCCAACAGCAACCACCAAGTATGAAAAACGGGGTATCGCCATCAATGTCCCCCAATGGCTCCCGGATAACTGCATTCAGTGCAACCAATGTGCGTTTGTCTGCCCCCATGCGGTCATTCGGCCGGTGCTGGCCCGCGAGGAAGACCTGGCAGAGGCCCCAAAAGATTTTGTCACCCTTGAGGCGAAGGGCAAAGAATTAAAGGATTTAAGATACCGGATCCAGATCAGCCCCCTTGACTGCACCGGTTGTGGTAATTGTGCTGATATCTGTCCGGCCAAGGAAAAGGCCCTCATCATGAAACCTCTGGCCTCCCAAACAGAAGCCGAGATTCCCCATCACCAGTTCTCTGAGGAACTCCCCTGTCTGGACGACCTCATGCCGGCCACATCCGTGAAGGGGAGCCAGTTCCAGAAACCGCTCTTTGAGTTTTCAGGGGCCTGTCCGGGTTGTGGTGAAACCTCCTACATCAAGGTCATTACCCAGCTTTGCGGCGACCGAATGATGATTGCCAACGCAACCGGCTGCTCATCCATCTACGGCGGTTCGGCACCCAGCTGTCCATACACGGTCAATGACGAAGGGCATGGTCCCGCCTGGGCCAACTCCCTTTTTGAGGACAATGCGGAGTATGGTTTCGGGATGGAACTGGCCGTATCTCAAAGGCGTGATAAATTGGCTGACCTTGTCCGGGAAGCACTCAACGGGGACGTTTCGGAAGAGCTAAAAGGGGCTCTTCAGGAGTGGCTCGATAACATGTATGACGGGGATAAATCCAAAGCCTGCGGGCGAAAGGTCGAAGAACTCATTGAACATGAAATCAGCAACAATGAGAGCCCGTTAAATGATCTTCTCTATGGGATCCTGAGCCGCAGCGACTACCTCACCAAAAAATCCATCTGGATCTTTGGAGGAGACGGCTGGGCCTATGACATCGGATACGGGGGACTGGACCATGTCGTCGCCATGGGCCGTGATGTCAACATCCTGGTTATGGATACGGAAGTCTATTCCAATACGGGTGGGCAGTCATCCAAATCGACACCGACCGGTGCTGTGGCCAAATTTGCCGCGAGCGGCAAAGTAACCCGAAAAAAAGACCTGGGAAGAATGGCCATGACCTATGGTTACGTCTATGTGGCCTCCGTTGCCATGGGGGCCAATAAGAACCAGTTCATGAAGGCCCTGGTTGAGGCTGAAAGCTATCGAGGCCCCTCAATGATTATCGCCTATTCACCCTGTATCAATCACGGCTTTAACATGGGCAAGAGCCAACTGGAGGAAAAAAAGGCCGTGGAAGCAGGATATTGGTCCCTTTACCGGTATAACCCGTTGATGAAGGAAGAAGGGAAGAACCCCTTTACCCTCGATTCCAAAGAACCGTCGGCAGATTACCGGGAATTTATTATGGGTGAAGTGCGTTTTTCCAGCCTGACAAGGACGTTTCCGGAAAATGCGGACACGCTCTTCGAAAGAGCAGAAGAAGACATGAAAGAGAGATATGCGATCTATAAGCGCATGGCCGAGCAGGGGGAGTAGCGAAAGAAGGGAAGGATATTGAAAGACATACTTCCCTGGTTATGGGATGAAACCCTTTTACAGGGCCTTGTTCATGAGTTACATTTGATCCCATTGATCGGGATCATGGTGGTCTGTATTGTCGTGCTGTCAAAGGGTGCCGACTGGATGGTCGACGGTGTCGTCAACATGGCTCATCGGACCGGCCTCCCGAAGATCGTTATCGGCGCCACCATCGTTTCTCTCGGGACCACCACACCCGAAGCGGTTGTATCGGTGATGGCCGCCTGGATGGGTAATTCGGGTTTGGCACTGGGCAATGGCGTCGGCTCGATTATCGCCGATAC
>JAQYVK010000134.1 GCA_030145585.1 Desulfatiglandales bacterium
TGAGCCTTATTTCTCAAATTGACACACGATTCCAATTACCATATATTTCTTCGTACGAAAACGTGATCTTACCCTCATCGTTTGCTCTTACCACCATTTATGAAGAAAGCCCGCTTTGCGGAGAACGGAGAAAAAGAAAAATATGGCGTCCTTGAGTGATTGTTTCGCTACAACCGCTTCAAAACAGGTGGAAAAGGAAGCGATAGTTTTCCTTCGAGGGGGGAAGGTAGAAACGCGAATCTCTTATCGGGAATTAGATGTTGATTCCAACCGGATAGCAAATACTTTCCGGGATCTGGGTGTTGAGAAAGGGGACAGGGTCATTCTTTTTCTCCCAAAATCCTTGATTTTCGTAGTTGCCTATCTGGCAATTCAGAAGATAGGAGCCATTGCTGTACCATTAGATCCGGGACTCAAGAAACCGGAAATGGAATACCTGATCAAGAATGTCGGCGCAAAATTAGTCCTATCGGGGACTGCTCAAGGAGAAATTATCCATGAATTAGATCCTGGATTAAAAAATCTGGTAATCCAGACCCAAGAGAGATACCAAAATCTCAGATTTTTTAGGTCTGCGTCAAAAACAATAACCTCGGTGGAACTCGAACCGGATGATCCGGGGCTTATCATTTACACCTCAGGCACTACAGGAAAGCCCAAAGGTGCCATCCTTACCCAAAATAATCTTGTCCATGACGCAAAGAATATCCTGAAGATATGGGAAATCAATGAATCCGATACGATATGTCATGCACTGCCCCTCTCACATGTGCACGGACTCTGTTTTGCTCTTCATACTGCCTTGATGGCAGGATCCCTCATCATTATGCTCGATCAGTTCTCCCCGGAAACGGTCATCGATGTATTGTCCAAAAAGGACGGGGAACACGTCTGCACACTATTTATGGCTGTCCCTTCCATGTATGCAAAGATGATGCGGGTTCTGGGAGAAAAGATTTTGGATTTCCGACATATACGATTATGGACCTCCGGCTCCGCACCCCTTTTGGTTAAAGACTTTGAGAGGATGAGGAATACATTTGGTAAAGAACCCGTTGAAAGGGAGGGCATGTCAGAGACCGGGATGAACTTTTCCAATCCCCTAAATGGCAAAAGAAAACCAGGATCTATTGGCTTACCCCTACCGGATCTCAAGGTGAGGATTGTAGACCCTGAGACACATCAGGATCTGAAACTTGGTCAGACAGGGGAGATTTGGCTTAAGGGCCCCAATGTCACCCCAGGTTACTGGCGAAAACCTGAAGAGACTGCTATGGCTTTTGAACAGGGTTGGTTTAGGACCGGTGATCTGGCAAAAATGGATGGAGAGGGTTATTATTATCTAACGGATCGCATCAAGCACATTATTATCTCCGGAGGTGAAAATGTCTCCCCAAAGGAAATAGAAGCGGTGATCAATCAATTGCCGGACGTGGTTGAATCTTCGGTTGTGGGCATCCCGGACGAAAAATGGGGCGAGAGGGTCGTTGCTGCCATTGTCACGAGGCCTGGTGTCAGCCTAGAACCGGACGATATTCGAACTTTCTGTAAAAGACACCTCCATGATTGGAAATGCCCCAAGAAGGTGGTTTTTCTGGAAGAGTTACCTAAAAATACTATGGGAAAAGTATTGAAAGATGAAGTAAAAAGCGTTATTGAATCGGGAGAAATCAGTAAAGCTTAAAAATGGCGGCTGGGAAAAGAAAACCTTTAAACCCCTACCAAAGGAGGGTGTATCATGACTGAATTAAGCCAAATGGACCGGACCTTTCAAATCATCATGAAACGCTTTATAGAGACAGGACAAGCGCCGCACTATACAGAGCTTGCGGCTGAATTGGGAGTCGCACCCGAGGAGGGACGAGAAGCCCTTCATAAACTCTGCACCCCACCCTTCCCCGGTTGGTTGTTTCCAAATACCGACTACGTCGCTTCGTTCGCCCCTTTTTCTAACCTTCCCACCCAGTATCGCATCACAATTGATGGCCAGCAGAAGTGGTTCGGACAGTGAGGGTTCGAATCGCTGGCAGTCTGCTGGCTTTTTCCTGGGAAAACCGTTCGGATTGATGCCCCATGCCTAGATTGTGGCTCACCGGTTAGTATTGAAATAAAAGAGGGTAAGTTACTGAGCACTGAACCTGAAGGAATCCTGGCCTATACCTCTGTCCCCTTTCGGGAATGGTTCGGTGACCTGCCTTTCTCCTGAAGCACCATGAATCTCTTCCGGTCGGAAGAGCATGTTCGAAACTGGAGCGGTTTCAAGTCTGGTACAGAAGAAGGAATGGTTCAATTGCTTGACATGCTTAATCTGTTTTCGAGCAAATTTTTTGCCAAACGCATAGAACCCGATTACGTTTCCCATATGCATGAATATGGGAAGGAGAATGCCCTGATTTTAAAGGAGATGGGTTCGTTTTGGCAACCGCCGGAACATTAGTCCTGAACTGAAACCTGAGTTAACAACTACCCCTAAAAGGGTCTTTGTCTGAATACTGTTCACCGCAGAGAAGCAAAGAACGCTGAGTTTTCTTTTTATTGTTTTCCTTTGAGAGGAAGAAAAACAATAACCACACGCCTTACGGCTACATAACAATCTTATGGGAACATTTGCATTTAACTTCCCTGCTGTGCCTTTTGCTTAGCTCCAGGGCGTATATCTTTTTCTTTTCTGCCCTTTTATCCCGCTGAAGTTTGCGGGGCTCAGCAGAAAAGAAAAAAATCTCCTCTGCGAACTCCCTACGGGCCGGAGGCTGCGACTTTAGCGAAGCGGGCGGTGAATAAAACGCTTTCACTTACCCGCAAAGCAAAGCTGGGACCATCCCGTTTTAGCGGGAAGGTTTATGAGAATAATTAACGACGGGTTCGTATCTTCTTTGACATTGACAACCTCTATGTCAACTGAAAAAGCGGAATAAAACGCTTCCAGCCAGTCCGACGATGGGTGGTATAAAGAGACAGAGGACATAACGCGTTAGCGCAATTCGGGTTCCGAAAAAAGGGATTTCCCAGACAAATAAACCCTGAATGCGTACCAGGTTTGCCGCTGTGATCAGGGCAATAATGGGTCCGGCAGAAGCCCCGGCATTATAGATAGATGCAATGACCGGTATCACCACAAATGCACCTCCTGTTATGATCATGCCGACGAATGAACCGATCAGGATACCGATTAATCCGGAGGCGGGTCCTATCCATTCTGCAACCAGCGCCCTTGGAATCAGGACTTGAATGAATCCGCCTAGGAGAATCCCTAAGAGCACTCTCCACCCCATTGTGAGTAGGGTCCCATAACTTTTCCTGAAACCTTCGACAATCAGTGGCCGTCCTCCTCTCAAATAAGCTGCGAAAATGACGGTTACGACAAGTGCAACTAAGATAATTAACGAGATATCCATATTATTCTTAATCGCCCCCTCTCGTTACTAATGGGCTTTTATGGTCCATTTCCGGATTAGAGCTTTTTACCGCCTCCGGGGAGAGTGACGACCAGCCAAAGATACGAAATGTGGCTCTTCCCAGGAGACCGACGATTGGGGGGACCAGCAAACAGGGAATGTATCGAGAAAGGGATAGTTCGGCCCCGAAGAAAGGAATCTGCCAGATAACAAGCATCTGGATGCTCAATATGCCCCTCGCAGTTATCAGAGAGAGAACAGGGCCGATATCCGCCCCTGACCTATATATCGAGGCAACGATCGGGAGCCAAATAAAAGGACCTCCAGTCGCAAACATACTGACATAGGAGGCAATGAGGATACCCTTGAGGCCGGATCCGGACCCAAGCCATTTCGAGACCAGCGACTTGGGAATGAGCACCTGGATGAATCCACCGAGTATAAAACCAAGGAGAAGTCGAAACCAAATTATTTCAAAAAGCCCCCCTGCTTTCGTTAGACTTAAAAATGTGAGCTGCCATCCTCCCTTCCAAAGGGACAGGGCAAATGCCGCAAGCACGAGTGCTATGAGGATGAACAGGGAAATATCAAACCCTCTTTTATTTTCTTCATTTTTCTTCATCTGAATATGAGACCGAAAAGCTGTTATTTAAGGTTGGCATAACAGAGGGTGTCAACAAGAATTTGGCGGACCATCCTTGCGTAGTTGTTCATGGACTTTTTTTAGGGTCTTGATGATTTCGATCTGCTGGGGGCATTTTTCCTCACATTCACCGCACTCCTCGCAGTTGGAGGCCCTTTGTTCGGGTGGCATCATCATGTTATAAAACGCCTGGGTTTGTTCCAGTTCCTTGAACATGTTAAAGTCATTATAGAGCGTAAAATTCGAGGGGATATCGACCCCACTGGGACAGGGCACACAGTAGGCGCAACCCGTACAATCTACTTTCAACAGGTGTCGATAGGTGTCAGCCACCTTGCCTATGGTCTTGATCTCTTGCGCTGACAAAGAATCAGGGCGGGCATCCTCTGCGATGCGGATGTTTTCCTTCAGTTGCTCCATGGTGCTCATTCCGCTTAGGACTATTGAGACTTCGGGGTGATTCCAGACCCACCTCAAACCCCATTCGGCAGGTGACCATCCCTGCTCGGTCGAATCCCATATCTTTTGAACTTCCTCAGGAATCTTTTCCGTGAGCCTGCCCCCCCGAAGCGGCTCCATGATCACCACACCAATACCTTTGGAATCCGCATACTGAAGCCCTTCTTTCCCGGCCTGGTAATTTTCATCGAAGTAATTGTATTGAATCTGACAGATGGTCCAATCATAGGCATCAACGATTTCCTTAAAGATTCTCACGTCATCGTGAAACGAAAAACCCACGAATTTGGCCCGACCGTCCTTCTGGATATTATCCAGAAATTTGAGTGCTTCGAATTCGATAGCCTTGGTCCAGCTTTTACGATTCAACCCATGGAGGAGATAAAAATCCAAATAACTGACGGACAACTTGCCGAGTTGTTCATCCAGAATGCGTTCCAAGTCATCAGGAGTTTCGATGATCCTGATTGGGGATTTTGTGGTGAGGATGACTTCCTCACGACGATTTTGAACCGCTTTGCCCAGGATTGTTTCGCTTTTTCCTCCATGATAGGGGTAGGCGGAGTCAAAGTAGTTGATACCATGTTCGATAGCGTAGTCGATCATTTCAATGGCTTTTTCTTCATCGATAGCCCCTAGACGTTCAAAGAAATTCGGGTTTGATTCTGCGTCCGGGACCAACGGCAATCGCATACATCCAAGACCAAGCCTGGAAACATGGCGATCGCTTCGACCCAATTTATTGTATTTCATTGATTAACCTGCTTGTTAAAAAGATTCTAAATCATCGTTTTGTTTTGGAGGTTCCTGTGTCTATCAATGCCCTTTGATCTTTGAAGTGAAGAATCCCGTGCTCCCGCACACGGTTCTTCTGCTCTCCTCTTGGAGAGCCTGAATAAGCCTCATGTGCTTGGCCGCTTACGCGCCCAAGCGATATCTTGTCAATTCATCCCCGCTCTTCCGAGCGGGGCATTCTGACTTTTTCACGTAAAGCCAGGCCCAGTAACTGCTTGGCATCTGAAAACTGATTTTTGGCCAGCGTGAAATGGATTGTGAACACTGGGACCGACGGTCGAGAAATGCGGAATTTCAAGTGCGACTTAAAAAACCGGCGGGTTATTTCAACCGATGAGACGTTATTGTAGCAGATCTCGAAGTTGAAGCGATGACTGGCCATCAGTTCATCAAAGGTTTTCTCCTCATAGTCCCGCCGTCTGTCTTCGGCGATGCCCATCCTCCCAGGTCGATTTTTTCCCTTCGCCAACCGCCCTCCAAGTAATAACGCTCTCACCCCGAGTTTGTGAATTTCATCGGATGGGTGCTGGACAATGACGGCTATGACTTTTTCATTCGTGAAAACAAAGTCGTATATAGTATCGTAAGTATGTCCACTCACCTGTCCAAGGAAGCCAATGACCTTTTCCATATCCCACCATACCCTGCTTCAGGCTGCAAATTCTCTTATCAAATCCCCAAGCCCCCTGTTGGAACCTGCCAACTCTAACCGGAAATATCCCCAAATCCTCTCTGCCACTCCCTCAACCCTGACCCTGCGCATGCTTTCACTGAGGTGACCCGGCATGTAAGGCGTTTGAAGTATAAGTGAATTGGCATCTTCGGTCAAGGGTTTGGACCCTTGATCTGTTGAATCTCAACGCTAAATCGGCTCTTACGAAGGATAGCCTTAACCAGCCGCTCAATCAGGATGATAGAAAGGGTTTCAAAACTTTCAATCGGATTCAAGATCGCGGCGGAACAAGGCATTCAACCACAGGAATATATGAAATATTTCGGGGATTGAACGCTTTGTTCCAACAAAGAGATTGGACCCGAGGGGAGGTTTTGAAACCCCTTCTAATATCTTGACACAGAAACCGTGACCCTTTATTATCGGGTAACCTTTTTAATATTCAATATAATTTGAGGTGAGCCGTATGACACAAATTACAATACCAGCCTTTACAATCCTGAATATCCTTCTTTTCATCGGCACCGTAGCCCTTGCAGTTCAGGCCTTCATCGGCCTCACCTTTTTCATTTCAAGTATTTGGGAAAAAGAGCCACGGGCAACTGTTTTTGCCGGATTACAATTTCTGGGTATGTTGGCTGTATTGGTTGTCTATCTTGTCCTGGCCAGTTCGGGATTCTTTAAAACAGGCGCCGGAATTGCACTCCTGATTGCAATCTATGTCATCGGTATTACTGCCACCATTTTTACAGTAAGAAAGGCAAAACCAAACTCAAGGGCCCTCGAGGGGACCCCCGGCTTCATTGTCGGGGAGGTGAATCGATTCGATGAAAGGGATCAAGTCTTTGCGAGAAATCGGGCCCTACGACCCAGCTCGGCTGAATATAAGGCCTATTATAAGGCACATCCGGAGAAAGAGAGTATTGATGCGGAGAGAAGGGCAAAGGGCGGTCCCATGGGGCACCCCGGGATCATCGACAATCCACATGGGGGCCCCAATGTCGCAGCGACACTCGCCTCCCTTAATATGCCCCACTATCTTTCAACACCTGAAAAAGTGACCCCCCAGGCACATTTTGCACTGAAGGGGGAAAAGATCGATCTTTCTCCGGATGAAGCGACAGAGAGGGTGAAGGGGTATGTCAAACATCTTGGGGCCGATATGGTCGGGGTTACCGAGGTCAATCCGCTCTGGGTCTATTCGCA
This sequence comes from Desulfatiglandales bacterium, assembly GCA_030145585.1. Lineage (GTDB taxonomy): Bacteria > Desulfobacterota > DSM-4660 > Desulfatiglandales > HGW-15 > JAQYVK01. The sequence goes on from JAQYVK010000134.1 coordinate 7,172, forward strand.
CCGAGGAGAAATTTTTCACGAGAATTGGGAGGACTGGGGCAAAGAGATGAAGTTGGACCACAAGTACGCGATTGTCTTTGCAGAAGAGATGTCCTTTGACATGGTCGGACCCGCTCCTCATACCCCAACCACCATGGAGAGTATGAATAATTATGCAAAAGGCGCTTATATCTCATCTCTACTCGCCGCATTCATTGCGAACCTAGGACATTCGGCCACGGCCAATCATTTACGTCACTACGATGCTATCCTTCCCCCTCTTGCAGTCGATGCAGGTTTGGGTGAAATGGGTCGACTCGGATATTTGATGACCAAGGAATTTGGGCCCAGGGTACGCCTGAGCGCTGTGACCACGGATCTACCGCTCGTAACAGACAAACCCGTAGATATCGGGGCCGAGGATTTTTGTCGTATTTGTAAGAAGTGCGCCGTCTGCTGCCCGTCCGATTCCATTCCCATGGAAGATCTTTCGGAAGTTAATGGGACCCTTAGATGGAAGTTGAATGATGAGACATGTTTTGAGTACTGGGGAAAAGTTGGCACGGATTGCTGTATATGCATGAAGGTGTGCCCCTGGAGCCAT
>JAQYVK010000135.1 GCA_030145585.1 Desulfatiglandales bacterium
TTCGAGAATAGAAATGGACGGCCACCGGAGAAGAGAACTTAGCCAAACCCCTGGCTGGAGAGGGACCCATAAAAAACAGCGGGTCCATTAGCCAGACCGTTACGGTTTAGGAATAGGGAAGGGGTCAAGTCTGCCGTTGACTCTTGATACTTATGGTGTCCTTATTTAAAGGAGGTCGGGAACGCGTTTAATATCGATAAATGTAGAGCAGCAAGTAGTATTGTAGAAAGAATGAAAAAGGAGATTCGAAAGAATAATATCTTCAAAAAGTGTTGAGAAACTAATTGCTAAACTAGACAAGAGTCAACGGCAGACTTGACCCCCTTCTCAGATGAAGCTTTATCTATGACTGGTTCTATTGTTTCGGTCGATGGAGGGTTTAATGCAAAATAAATAGAGAAATATTGGCATCTTTTTTAATCCCCCAGAAGTAGTTTATACTTTTTTCGGAAAACAAAATTGCAACAAAAACAGAACCGCAGCGAAAGCCTTAAATGGGTGATCCCTTTATTTTACTGGTCGGGCTCGAGATCGACAAGCTCAACCGGCTTTTCAAAGAGCCTTGCCTTGATTCCCCCCAAAAGGTTGTGGATATCGTCGAGTATGAGGTAGCCGCAGGGTACCAGTATCAGGGTGATACCCGTCGCAAAGAGGACGCCGAAGCCGAGACTGACGGCCATCGGGGTAAGATGCCGTGCCTGCCTGCTTGTCTCTAAAAGGATGGGTGTGAGACCGCCGAAGGTGGTCAGTGATGTCAAGATGATGGCCCGAAAACGGAGTGCTGCCCCCTGTGAAATGGCTTCATAGGCCGTAGCCCCTTTATTGCGTATCCTGTTGGTGGCATGGATGAGAACGAGGGAATCGTTGACCACCACCCCTGAGAGTCCCACGATCCCGAACAGACTCATGATGGAAAGGTTGAAACCCAGAATCATGTGACCAAGGACGGCACCAACGATACCGAAGGGGATGGCTGCCATAACAATGATGGGTTGGGAGAAGGACTTGAAGGGAATGGCCAACAGGGCATAGATACAGAAAAGCGCAATACCGAAACCCTTGAACACATCGGCAAGAGACTCCTTCTGTTCCTTCCCTTCCCCTTCGACACTGTATCTAAGGTCCTGAAAACGTGCCTTTATTTGAGGGAGCACCTTGCCTTCCAGATCCAGTCGAATCTCATTGGCGTTGGCCGTGTCCTCGTCCACATCTGCAGAAACCTGGATGACCCGGAGGCGCTGGGCCCTCTGAATGGAAGCATACCCCTGATCCATGTTGACCTCGGCCACTAGGCTGAAGGGTACGGCCGACCCGTCTGGGGTGCGGATGCGCATCTCTTCGACGTGGCCGAGGGATTTTCTCTCCGAATCCGGGTATCGAATCAGCACCTTCACCTCATCCTGCCCCCGTTGAAAACGAAGGGCCTCAGCACCGTAAAAGGCGTGTCTGACCTGCTGTGCCAGATCGCTCAGGGTCAGGCCCAGGGTCCGGGCCGCCGGTTTCAGCTTGAGCTGCATTTCCTTTTTTCCGGCCAGGAAACTGTCCTCTATGTCAAAGACCCCAGGATACTCACCGAGTTTTGCCTTCAAGTCATCTGCAGCCGCAAGGAGCTGGTCCCGATCGTTATGGGACAGATGGACCTCGATGGGATTGCCGGAGCTGAAGTGGAACATCCTGAAACCGATAGATTCGGCATCGGGGATGGGGCCCGCCTCCTTTCGCCATATATTCCCCAGTTCAAAGGTACTCATTTCCCGTTTTTCACCGTCAATGAGACGGACGGAAATCTGTGCCATGTGGCCGCCCACCTGGGCCGGACCGGAACCGGGACCGCGTCCGCCGGCGGAGCCGATGTTGGACTGGATGCTTTCCAGGAGCGGGAGCGAGCCTTTCGGCCGTTTTTTATCGAGGTCACCCATTGCCTTGACGGCCGCATTCTCAAGGTGGGTAACGACCTCCAGCGTACGGTCGACGGGAACGCCTGCGGGCATGGTGACCGTTGCAGTCATGCTATCCCCCTCCGTCCTGGGGAAAAAGGTAAACCGGATCCAACCCCCCTGCCAGAGGCCCAAAACGATCAGAAGGATGCCGACGCTGAAGGCGACGGTGATATATCGCCATCTGGTGCAGAAACGGAGGAACTTCGCATAGGGTCCCCGGACAAAGGCCTTCAGCAACCGGTCCATGATGTGCCCCTTGCGCTTTTTTCTCTGTTGCATGGCGGCAGCCGATTTACTTCTCGCGAGATGGGCCGGCAGGATCACTAGACATTCCAGCAGGGAACCGAGCAGCACGAGAATGACCACAAAGGGGATGTTGCTCAAGACCCGCCCCATCCCGCCCCCGCCCAGGAGGAGGGGATAGAAGGCGGCAACGGTTGTCAGGACAGCAAAAATAACGGGCCGACCTACCTCCAGGGTGCCTTCTATGGCGGCCTTGAGCGGGGGATATCCCTCCTCCTGTTTCCGAAAAACGCTCTCACCGATGATGATGGCATCGTCCACCACGATCCCGAGCACCATGATGAAGGCGAAAAGAGACATCATGTTGATTGTGATATCAAAATGGGGCAGAAAGACAAGACCGATGGCGAAGGAAATGGGAATGCCGAGGGTGACCCAGAAGGCGAGCCGGACGTTCATAAAGAGACCCAGGATAACGATCACGAGTATCAGACCAAAGGCCATGTTCTTACTCAAGAGGGTGAGCTGGCTTCGAAGCATGACCGACATATCCCGGCTGATTTCGATGTTTACCCCGGCGGGAAGGGTGCCTTTGATCTCCTCAATATATTGCTTTACGGTGTTCGCCACATCGAGAGCCCGTTGATCGGCCACGCGGTAGACCTGGACGATGACGGCCGGTTTTCCATTAAACCGGGCAAATCGATCTACATCCTCAAAGTTGTCCTTCAAGTCGGCAATCTTGCCCAGGGTGACCTTACTCCCGTCGGACCTCGTGATCACGGCGATATCCTCATAATCGACCGCACGATAACGCCGGCCCTTGGTCCGGATCAGGATTTCGCTTCCGGCGGTTTTGACGCTCCCGGCGGGAAGGTCGAGACTCCCCTGGCGAACGGCCTGGGAAACCTGCCCCAAGGTGAGCCCGTACTGCCGGAGAATGCTTTCCGGAATTTCGATGTGGATCTCCCCTTTCCGGGTACCGGAGACCGAGGCCTGGGTGATACCGGGCAGGTTGGTAATGTCATCCTTGATCCTCTCTGCGAGGTGCTTGAGGGTCGCCTCGGGGGCATCGCCGAAAATGGCCATCATAATGACGAAGATCGAGCGGACCCTCTCGCGAATGACGGGTTTCTCGGCCTCGTCGGGAAAGGTGGTAATCCGGTCCACCTCCGCCTTCACCTCGTCCAAAAGGCCCTTCAGATCCCAATCTTTCATCACCTCGATGGTGACTGTGCCGGAGCTTTCCCTAGCCGTAGAATCGATGCGTTTGATCCCGCTGAGACCTGCCACCTTCTCCTCGATGCGGCGTATGATCGCCTCCTCGACCTCGGCGGGTGATGCGCCCGGGTAGGAGGTCGAGATGGAGATCTGATCCAGCGTGCCCTCCGGGAAGACCTCCATGTTCATGGTGACCCCGGTCACGATGCCGGCGATCAGCATGAATATCATGAGCAAATTTGCGGCGACATGATTTCCAGCAAACCAGGAAACGAGTCCTTTCATTATTTAAATCCTTTTTATGTCCCTATGAGGCTGTCGGAAAACGCCCATTTGCTTCGTTACCCTCATCCCTCGTCACTGCAGCGTACTAATATGTACGCCTCATTCCTCGGGATTTCGGAAGCCTTGCACCTGGTCATTTTCCATCAGCCTCTGAAGTTGGTAATTCGATTGCCTGTATTTATTTGAAGTATAAACGATTTATCAAATCCCCAAGACCATCCAGGAGGCCGATCCTAAAGGGCCTCGTGAAGACGCCGTTGATTATCCGGGCGGTCCCCCTCTCGCCGCTCGAGCTTCTGCCCGCAGTTCCCGTTGATACTTGTCGTATTCTGAGAGTTGTTCCGCCGTCACCACCTTTTCAAGCCGCCCTGGATTGTATAAACTGGCTCCTTACTTCCAGAACACGAGATGTTGTCCTTTTGATGTTCAGGTTATTCGAGAGGGCTTCCTCTACGATCTTGGTCAATGCCGGATCACTGAAGTCCTCCCACCAGGGATCATCGAGGTTCGGCGCCAGGGCACTCTCTTGTGCTTGTTCAAAGGAGACCGGTACGATGGATTGTGAATCCGGTCGAAGGAAATCAGGCCCCATCTTCATGCAGGCGCCAAATAATAGCAGCAGACCTGCTGCTAGAAAAAAACGGAAATAGACAGCCATAATAGGAACAGCCCACGATGGTTTTTCTATCAACACTACATACTCCTTAAAGTATGGTTATCCTTAATGTGAAATACAATGCCCCTTTTTCCGATTGTGTCAAAAAGACCCGCGTCCAGAGACTCCTTAAAAAGGACAGGGACTCCCATTCCTGTAATGTCTGAATGTTGTTTAATAAAATACCTCATTTCACCCCTTGTCGTCATCCACTTTTACATTTTATTACAATTATTTACAATTATTTACAATGACACTGAATAACCTATTTCCTGAAAAGAGGGGCCCGAAAAAGCTCAATATCAACTACGCCCTGCCTCGGCCGACCGGTGGCCTCTACTGGAATTTTGACTGGACCCATGGTAAAACCGTAGGCTATATCCCAAAGACAGACCAGGTTATCTTCTGCTCCCGAAATTTTGGCGAATTCTCTCTCATCAGCCACAAGACGGGTGAAATCGAATACCGATGGGGTAATCCTTCCACTTATGGAGGAGGAAAAGCACCATCCTTTTACAACGAGGGTGATCAACAAATCTATGGTCAACATCATGTCACATCACTGGAAAACGGGAATATTATGTATGATGTGATGGGGTCGAGTCTGCCGTTGACTCTTGCTATCATTTATAGTTGCCTTTCATGATGTCTAGACTATTAAGATCTCATTATCCTGATGCATGGTATCATGTAATGAATCGTGGTAGACTAGGTGAATAGATATTCCCAGATAAAAAAAGTTGTGAAATATATATCCATCTGTTAAAGAAGGTTGGGGAGTGTTTGAGATTGAAAAATACAGTAGTTAAAGGGGTCAAGTCTACCGTTGACTCTTGCTAATGATTTAGGTGGAATCATCATATAGTGTTTTCATTACATGGTAGTATACCGAGGAGAAGTACTTAGTTAATAAATTTTGAGATAGGATGTATAATTACCAGCCGCAAGGGAATAGATTAAAAAGATCGCAGACTACATCGAACATGAGTCAAGAGCAGACTTGACCCCTTTTTTACCGATAGCTTATGCACGAATAGCTATATTCCAAAAGGATTTCAGGCGTCGCCGACTTAGCGGATTTGGTCTAAAAAAGGATCTAATCTGTACTGTTCAACTCCAGAGATTGAAGAGAATTAAAAGCCCTGACATATTTGGTTCAACCATCGAAATT
>JAQYVK010000136.1 GCA_030145585.1 Desulfatiglandales bacterium
TGGTGGTTCCCGGAGCAGGATGGACCGGAACATGGTTGTTTTGAATCGAATATCAACACTATTTTATCTCACGGACCTCCCTATGACCCTATTACGGGCGCCCATCAAACCAGGGGCGTCCCCTGCCGAGTCGTCAGAAAACAATAATACCTGTATTCCAGCGATCCACTTCCTCATCAAACTGAATCTATTTGAAGTCAATGACCTCTTCTAAAAGGGGCATTAAATCCAAATGCCAAAGCTCAAATGTCAAATGAATGTCAAAGACCAAATTTCAAATTGGGATCTGCTTTCCTGGATGCTTAGAAGGGGCCTCGACCTCTGGTCGTAGTTCTTCATCGAATCATTTAGGCATTTAATCATTGGGATTTGATTTGTCATTTGGATTTTGACATTTGTCATTCCAATCTCACCTTTCCCCGGGCCAAAGAGGAAAATATTCCGATGAAGCAAAGCGTTCCCATGATTGTCAACGCGATTTTCGCGCTTTCAAGGAAAGGAGGATAAAGCTCGGGGGTAATTTGGGCTTTCCCGATGATAATGGAAAATATCATCATGATCACTCCCATGCTGAGCGCTTGCCCAATGACCCTCATTGTCCCTAATGTCCCGGACGCAATGCCCAAATATCGCTTCTCCACAGAACTCATCACCGCATTGGTGTTCGGCGAAGAAAAAAGGGCGAATCCGAAACCAATAAAAATTAGAGCAAAAACAATGTATGGCAATCCTGTGTTATTTCCTATGAACGACAGGATGTAAATACCCAAACTGGTAAAGAACATGCCGAGGGATGCGATAACTCTCGGCTCGATTCGATCTGAAAGACGACCTGCAAGTGGAGAAAAAAGGGCCATCATGATAGGCTGGCATATCAGGACCAGCCCGGCATTTTGAGGACTGAGCCCTTTGATATATTGCAGATAAAGGCTCATGAGAAAACCTACTCCATATGTTGAGCAGTAGTGAAGTAAGGCTGCAAGATTGGAGAAGGTAAAAACGGCATTACTCCGGAATATCCGAACATCCAAGACCGGACTGCTCGTTCGGGCCTCCACAAAGAAAAAGGAAAACACCCCAATTCCTCCAACCACGATAAAACCGATCCCTAAAATCGAAGGCAGTTGGGACAAACCATACATGGTCAAAACCAATGTCAGGGCATAGAGTATAGATCCCGGCAGATCGACGCTCTCGCCCCTGGCCTCGGCCCATTCTCCCTTAAGCTGCCATAAAACCAGAATAATCACGATCAAACACAATGGGACATTGATCCAAAAAATGCTGCGCCACCCCAGATGCTGAGTCAAAAGGCCGCCCAAGAAAGGTCCCAGAGAAAGGCCGGTGTAGACAGAAGCGACTGTAAGGCCAAGGGCCGAACCCCTTTCTTCTCGTGGAAACACAGAAGTCAGTATGGCCATGGAGGTTACCATGGCCAATGCACTGCCGATCCCTTGGATCACACGGCCGGCGATAAGCATTAAGATGCTTATAGACACAGCGGACATCAAGGACCCGATGGTATAAACGATCATTCCATAGAGAAATATCTTTTTTCTGCCATAAATGTCTGCGATACGACCGAAAGGCAGAAGAAACATAGCGGTAGCAAGCAAGTATGAGGTGGCCACCCAGCCCAGCAAAATCGCATCTATTTTAAATTCTTTGCCAATGGTCGGGAGGGCTATTTGGGTCGAGGCGCCTATAAACGGGACTAAAAAGTTACTTATGCAGGCGATAATAAGTACGGTACGCTTGGTGGCGGTGTCATCCAACTTGTGTCTCCTTAAAATGAAAAGCTGACAAGCACCCCTAAAAAGATCTTTTTACCTCTCACAGAGTGCACAGGGTTCTCAGAGTCTATTTGATCTGAATTCCTGAGAGTCGTTAGATCTTGAGGCTCTCGAAAAGGGGAATTCAGATCAATTTGCCATCCCGCTTGCGTGGGCACTCAATATCATTTCAGCAACTCAATTGGATATAGATTAAACATAGGTCCCGCAAGGGACTGATAGTTGGTCTGATTCGCCCTCTCAACGAATCAGACCAAAATAAATATCTTTTCAGTTTTCTCTATGTGCTCGAGCGACCAACGAGAGCGGGCGAGAGATTTTAAATTGTGTGAAACTCCAATCGCCCCCTTACCAGTTTAATGATTCTTTTTTCCCTTTTATCCCTCAAATCTGTTTTGGCGATTTTTCTGCTTTTTTCCAAATAGTCGTCCTGCCCAATAGAGAGATGCCCACATACCCCCGAACATTCAATTTATCACTCTCGAGTGCCATCTTGCAGGAATAGGTTTTGCCGTTATCGGGATCATAGATGTTTCCCTTTACCCATTTCCCATACTTATCGTATTTAAATCCCCAAACAATGTTCAGACCGATAATGTTACGGCTCCTTTTCTCCGGATCCGGATTATTGATATCCGTTTTGTCTTTCCCTTCATCGTTTTTCGGTTCTTTGAGCCACACGATCTTACCGCAGTATTCGTCGCCGCACTTATAGATCTCAACCTCGGCCTTCCCTTCGTCGGTCAACCAATTCCCGAGAATTACATCTCCTCCTGCCCCATGACCAACCCCCATCCAGGCCAAAATTACCATGATACTCCAAATGAATGCACATACCTTTTTCAAAACTGACCTCCTCTCAATAAGACATTGCTGTGCGATCATGACAAATAACTATAGAATCATCAACTATTTATTTTCCTGACCTAATTCTAAAGAAAGCAAGCTTTCTAATTATAATAAACTACCCCGCAGCAGCGCTGCGAGGTATCAGATGTCATGCCGGACTTGATAAGCCTGCCCCGGCATTTAGTAAGCCGGGGGCATCCAGT
>JAQYVK010000137.1 GCA_030145585.1 Desulfatiglandales bacterium
AGTCTCATCCTGAAAAAATCGGGCGCCATAAAAAGAGATGTCCCAACCGCTGAAAGTACCATTCAAGGCAAGCCCGAATTGGGTATTGTCCAAGGTATTGGCAGGTGTTTCCTCGGGTGGCAAAGGTTGATCAAAAGGGAAGAACTCCGCATTGAAGACCGGGTTAAAACTGAACCGAATTTCATGTAACGCCAACCCGCTGAGGCTCCAGTTTGGGAGATAATAGTCTAATTTAGTCATAAATACAGGCAGGCGGAGGTCTTCGATATCCACCAGTCCCGGTTCACGAAAGTCAAGGGGATTCAGGATATCTACCACGCGGATGTTGTCGGATCTGCCCCAGGCGACGATCTGTCGGCCTATCTTTAGATCCAAGTCGGAGGAGAGCATGCCCTGTAAAAAGGCCTCATCCAATAACGCTTCACTCTCATAGAGATCCAGCATCGCCTCGGTAAATTGATCCCGACCTTTTATGGCATAAGCGAAATCATAAAAAAAATGTCCACCAATCAAAGCACGCCAGTTTTTTGAAAGCCGACCTTCCCACTCCAGATTGAGTTCCGGCCGGAGACGGTTTAACCCTCGATAGTCCGGTTCCCCCGGTTTGGGGGCATCATGGTCGTATGCATAAGAAACACCCAGGCTCACATTTCCGCTAAATTTATGTGAGGCTGGTTTTTCCGGCTCAGCTTTTTCGGTTTCTTTTTTCTCAGCCCCCTCCTCTTCCTCAAACCCTTCGAGAACATCATCCAGGCTTTGATCTTCTCCCCCCGAGTCTTTTTTGTCGTCGAGGCTTTCCGGGACCTGGTTGCGCGGCCCTTCTCGGGCGTCCACATCTTCATCATCAAATCCCTGGAGAATCTCATCCAATCCGGTGTCAGTTGAAACGTCCTCGACGGAATCCTGGGCGAGCAGGGTGGCGGGAGCACACCACAGGAAAAAAAGATGAATGATTAGAAAGGTGGTTGGACGCCACACGAATCGCCCCCTATGAGGCTGTCTGAAAACGCCCATCTGCCGTTCGACAGGCGGCACGACTTGAGCTCGCCGACACGTCTCACGGCCCTGAGTAACATCGAAGGGCTGCGTTACCCTCATCCCTCGTCACTGCGGCGTACGCGAAGCGGCACAAGGTACAAGGTGTAAGGTGTATGTTCTCCAATCGTAAAGATTGGAGAACAAAACAATTTTGGTGCTAACCCTATACCCCAAACCGTATGCCGTACACCTTTTGCGTACGCCTCATTCCTCGGGATTTCGTCCCGCAACAAGGCCTGCGGGATGGACATTTTAAAACAGCCTCCATAATACATGGTTGTTGGACTGCCCTCATAGGCCCTTTTCCATCCGGCGAATGGAAAAGAAGTCTTCTTTTAACTCCTGATTGAACCTCACGTTATCAAATGTCATGATGGTCTTGTGGAGCTTTGTTTTTCCTTTTCTGGTGGTCATGTGCATCTCCGTGGCCACCCAGATGCCGTCGATCATTATCAGTTTCTTGACATCCATATATTTGAGACGGTTTCCTTTTTTCACCCAATGGACACCCCGGATCACCATAAAGTTGTCCTTCTGCACATAGAGCACCGACTTGGTGTAGCCGGTTCTGTCGATTACCTCTTTTGATCGCGGCACTGCCTGAATCAGCCAAGCATCCGCGTCTCTAACTTTCACTTCCTTCAAAAGGGTGTAATCATAATCATCCAGGTCCCTTTTGGTCATATCCGAATAGGTAAAGTCAGAGCCCATGAAACTGCCGCTCTTGTCACTGGTGGCGATACGTTTTGTCTTTCGGAGGGCGGGCAAATAGATCCACTGATCATCATCTTTGTCTGATAGGTCAAAGTCATAGGTAAGAAATGCGGTATCTTCCACGTCCGCCGGTTCTAGGAAGAACATGAGCCGGAGGGTGTCTTCACCTTTGTCTTTGCCGAAGGCGCGGATCTTGCGGATCCTTTTTTTTCCATTTTTATCGATCAGGATCATCTCCATGTCCGAGACCTGGTTGTCCCCGTCATCACGGGCGTCGACCTTTTCCATTATTTCACGGGCCTTTCGGTCGTCTGCCCAACCTGGCCAGGGAGAGATCAAAATCAGGGATATGAAAAAGATAAAATGTCGTTTCAAATTGATAACATGCATGAGGTTCCTCCTTCTCTCATTTCCGGACCGGGCGGTGTATCAAGGCCATCAGGGCGGGTGCCAGAAAAAAATCCGCAAGCAGGGCCAGGATGATGGTCAGACCGGTCAGGAGCCCGAAATAAAAAAGATTGTTCATGGAAGCAAACAGATAGATAAAAAAACCGAGGGAGAGGACCACGCTGGTGACCAGCATGGCCCGTCCTGCGGTGTGAAGTGTCTTCTGGACGGCGTCTCCAACATCACCGGAATCTGAATAATAGCGCCTGAAATTGTGCATAAAATGGATGGTGTCGTCCACGGCCAGGCCGATGGCAATGCTGCCGATCATCATGGAAAACATATCCAAGGGGAAACCGAACCAGCCCATGACACCGAGGGTGATGACAATGGGGAGAAGATTGGGGAACATGCTGACGAGCCCGATTTTTAGGCTTCCAACCAGGAGTATCATCATGATCGTGATGACACATCCGGCGATGATATAGCTTTCTTTCATGCTGTGGATGGCCGCGTAAATGGTTCGACTCCCTATGGCCATCATACCGGTCAGGGTGATTTTTGCCCGTTCACCAAAGGCCCTCAAGAAGCGATCCTCGATCTCAGGGATGAAGGGTTGGTATTTTAAAAAATCCAACCAAGGCGCCTGGATAGTAAACCGGGTCCGGCTGAATTGGCTGTCTACGACCTCCTCGAGGTCGTCTGAACCGCTGTTTTCAAAGAGTAAGAACTCCTGGGGAATGACCTTGGGATCCTGGGGAATAGTATAAAACTCAGGCTGATTTTCATTGAGGGCCTGGTGGATCTCCTTGAGGATGTCCGAGATGGAGGTCGCCTTGCCCACAAAAAAATCGTCACCCTGAATCTCAACCATTTCTGCGGCCAACCCGTCCAGAAGATTGAGGGTCTCCACATCATACAAACCATTTTCCTGCTCCGTATCCACAATGACCTCCAGGGCAATTGTCCCTTTCAGTTCCCGGTCAATCTTTTCCGTGCTTACACGGATGGGCACCCCCTCCGGGAGCCACCCTATGACATTATGGGAGAATGTCAGCCTGGAGGCCCCGAGAATAGAGAGGACAATCAAGCCCAGACTGATGCAAGTAATGCTTTTGGGGTGGCCTGTCGAGAAACGGGCTGTGACGCTCAGGATTCGGTCCATGAAAAGCCTGCGTGAATTATCTGAACCGGATTTTTTTACCTTTAAGGGGATGATGGCAAGCAGTGCTGGTAAAAGGACGATGGTGTAGACCAGGGCGGCAAGAACCCCGACACTGGCAAATACCCCAAGATCGGCGATAGGGGCGACCTGGGAGGCGGAAAAGGAAGCGAGGCCCGCCGCCGTGGTCAAACTGGTCATAACGATGGCCAGTCCCGAATGCCCCAGGGCATGGCAGATGGCCCCCTTCTTATCCCCGGTTTTTTGGAAGTCCTGATAAAATATGGATAGGAGGTGTACCGCCGCCCCAACCCCGACAGCCAGGATGAAAGAAGGCAGGATGGCGGTTGGGAGTTTGAAGGACACTTGGAAAATGGACATCAGGCCCAGAGTGGAGAGGGCGGAAAAGACGACGACCAGGAGGGGCAACAAGACGCCGGTCACCCTTCGAAACAGGAGAAAAAGGCAAATGCCGATGGTCAAGAGAACCAGTCTCACGAACCGGGACACGTCATGGAGCATGGTCCTTTTGATCACATCGACGGTTACAGGCATTCCTGCCATATAAATCCTAAAATCCGGGTTCTCGTAACCGGCGATGACTCGTCGCACCGCATCGACAACCGCCTTGTTTTCCTCGTCCGTAAGAAATTGAAGTTCCTCCGATTCTGCCTCTCCGTTTCCTGATTCCTCTTCTTCAAAACCTGCCAGGACATCCTGTTCTTTTGCAAGGGAGGAAAAACTGTTGGTTTTGATCACTACCGTCGTGAATCGGCCGTCCTGGGAGATCAACCTGTCCTGGTAAAGGACGTTTGACATAACACGCTTCCGCAATGCTTCCAAATCAGCCTCGTCCCTGGGCCAGTTTTCCAGAAGATCTTCCACGATGAGGCTATCCTCTTCTCCCCGGGTATTCCTGGCGTTGACCAGGCTTAGAACATCCTCCAAATAAGGGACTTCCTTCTCCAATTCCTCATGAAGAGACTTCAGTTTCCCTAAGAAGGCCATATCAAAAACCTTCGGGGGTTGAATCGCTATAATGATCAAATCATCCCGGCCGAAATCTTTTCTGAACTCGGTATAGGTCGTCCGGGCAGGGTCATCCTTGTGTAAAAATCCTTCTGTGGAAAGGTCAAAAGTTATTTTGGGAACTTGGGAGGCGAGCCCGGCCACCAGGACCAGAATGAGGATGAAGGCCAGCCAACGTCGACGGTAGATCAGATCGCCGAAGGTCTCGAACCATCGTTCAATTTTTCGCCGGATATTGGACATCGACATTTCCTTTCCTAATTTTCAAAATTGATGAAATCGTTAAAAGTCGTACAGACATCGTCTTCGTCATTCCGGCCCCGCATCCAGTGCGGGATAGACTCCAACCGGCATCCAGTCTTTACGAAGGGTTGTGGACTCCGGCTTTTATCCGCCTGGCGGATTCGCCAGAGTGACGGATTTCAAAGCTTTTTACAGCTGTCCTCACGGACAGCAGCCGTCCATTTCATTATTTTTAGGAGAACATTAGTATGGCTTCCTTTCCTTACTTTTAGTCTGTCCCCAAATCAGTATGAAAAAAATTTTCGCTTAACTTCATGTCCTCTTTTTGGGGGAACTCCAAAGAAAACTTCATCATTCGACATTCCTTGTTCGATATTCGATATTCGTTTTTTCTTCACTCGACCCCTCGACCCCTTGAATCCTTGGATCCTTTCTTCTTAATTCCCTGCAGGATGATATTTTCTATCTCTTCACCGAAATTACCTAAACCCCCTTGAAATACTTGCTTAATCAATTTGGTGACCTCGGGTCGATTTTCCTTGATGGATTCGATGGTTCTAAACAAGAGGGTCCCTCCAGCGACCATCAGGTGTAAGGTGAGCGGACTCGTCTCTATGAATTCCCCTTTTTCCGTGCCCTCTTTCAAAGAAACCATCAGGGCACCGATGATTTGAGAAAGATCATTCAGTACAACGCCGGGAAAAGACCTTCCTCCCGAAGCGAGTTCCCTTAAAAAAATGGGTGGCAGATAGGGGTTTTTCCCTATGGTTTGAACGATGTTCCGGATGTAGGTTCTCAGTTTTTCTTCCGGGGTTTTTGCCTCTTTTACATTTCGCATCAGACGCTCTGCGGTATCGGCGAAGACCTCATGAAGGACTCTGGTGTATAGGGCTTCTTTGTCGCCGATCCGGTAATAGATCGTCGCTTTGTTGACACCGGAACGCTGGGCGATATCATCGATGCGTGCACCAGCAAAGCCGAGCTCGGCAAAAACTTGGATGGCTGTATCGAGTATTTTTCGGACCGTTTCGTGCCGTTTTTCCTGAATAGTCAAGCTGCCCATGTGGCCTCCCGTGGAAAGAAACTCAATTGTTCAACTAACTGTTTAGTTAAACTATTTAGTTATAGCAATCACGTATTCCCCTGTCAAGGACTTTAATATGTTTTTTACCCCATCCGCTTGCGGTGGGGTTTCCGCTAGTTCCATCTCCTTGGGGAGAAAGGTGCTGACTGTAGGTGCTTAATTTCTTACAGTCAGCCGGTGAGGGGGACAAATTTAGTATTTTCCTTTTCATACCCCGCCAGCTTGCGGCGAAGCGTCATTCCGGCTAATCCTCCAAAGGAGGATAAAAGTCGGAATTCAGACATCTAAACTGGATGCCCCCGGCTTACTAATTGCCGGGGCAGGCTTATCAAGTCCGGCATGACATCCAATACCCCGCTGCTCTGCTGCAGGGTAGTTCATTCGTCTTTTTTTGGGGGTAAGAAAATGGGTGAAGGGGGATTTCGGACCCTATTTCAGCCCTGGTCCTCTTCTTTATACGTGTTCCCTGTCAGTCGGTGAAAGGGGGCCCAATAGGCTCGGCGAACACTTTTGACGCCACGCCCGGCGGCCCGACTTGTGGTATAGACGAGAGAATAGAGGACTGGAACGACAAGGAGGGTCAGGATCGTCGCCAGAGCGAGTCCGAAGATGACGGCGATGGCCATTGAACTCCACCACTGGCTCGATTCACTGGCTGTGGAAAGTTCCCACTTGTGGAAATCATAAGCGATCCCCGTCACCATGGGCAACAGACCCAAAATCGTCGTCACCGCCGTCAGGATGACCGGTCTCAGCCGGGTACAGCCGGCGGCGATGATGGCCTCTCGGGTATGCATCCCCCTTTCGCGGAGTCGGTTCGTGTAATCGATGAGGACGATGGCGTTGTTGACCACTACGCCTGCCAGGGAAAAGACCCCGACGCCGGTCATGATAATACCGAAAGGGTAACCCATAAAGGTCAGACCGGCAAAGACCCCGCCGATGGAGAGGATGACCGAGGACATGATGATCAGCGGTTGGGAGACGGAGTTAAATTGAGTCACAAGGATGAGAACGATCAGAAAAATCGCTGCAAGGAAGGCCTTGGATAAAAAGTCTTGGGCCTCCTGCTGAAACTCAAACTCGCCGGTAAAACGAACTTTATAACCGGGCGGCAAGGCATATTCTGCCAACATTTTTTCCGCTTGAGCCCGGACCACCGGCCCCGGGATATTGGCTTCGTCAACGTTGGCCTTGACCGTGACTACCCGCTCGTGATTGATGCGGTTGACCTGGCCCAGCCCCCCTGTAATCTCGAACTTTGCGATGGTACTCAGAGGGACAAGGCCCTGAGGGGCGGGGAGCAGAAGCTCGCGGAGGATATTGGTCACCCGCCTGTCCGATTCCGGCAGTTGTACCGTGATGTCATAGTCATCATCCCCCTCCCTGAACGTAGAGACCTTTATGCCGTTAAAGGCGACCTTCAGGGCAAAGCCGATAATCTCTGTGGATAATCCCAGCAGGGCGGCCCGCTGCTTGTCGACCTTCACTTTAACCGTGGGTGAGCCTGCCACATAATCATCACGGATGTCCTGGACAAAGGGCATTTTCTTCAAGACATCCCGAATTTGCTGAGCAATTTGACCCAGAACGGCAAAGTTGTCACCGGAGATCTCAATATTGATAGCCGGTCCGGTGGGTGGGCCCTCCTCCTGTTTGGCAATGCTAATTTCAGCGCCCGGAATGTCCTTGATTCTTTCTCGGATCTTCTCCATGGCTTTTGAGGAAGACTCCGGCCTATCCGCCAAGTCATGAAACTGAATACCGATATGGTTCGGTGCGTTTGGCTCGAATGCGGACTGCCCTCCGCTTATGGCAATGGTCCGGGAATAAACATGCCGGACGTTGGGCATATCGGTCGGACCGCTGACCTCTTTTCCACTGGCCAGGGTATGGCGTTTTTGTTCGTTACCGTTTTCGGAGATGCATGCCGTCTGATCGGCCGCTAAAAGAGATGGGGAGGCACCGTTTTCTTCGCAAAGAACGCTTTCCACCTGCCTGGCGATCCGATCGGAATACTCAAGATCATTGCCTTCCGGCATGTCCAGGTTGATGTAAATTCCATTCGGTTCAATATCGGGAAAAAATTCGACCGGCCGCTCCAGACCGACCTTGTAGAGCCAGATCATGACCAAGGCCACAAGGACCAGGAATGACATGGTCACGATGGCCAAACGATGGTTAAGGGCGCTGTCCAGGATCCGGCGATAAGATTTGAGTAAAGGTCCCCGGATGGTAATCGGAGCTTCCCCCGCCGTCTCAATGGCCTCGGGGTTCACCTTGGCACCCGTGAAACGGTGCCCTGCCGGCAGCCGAAGAAAGAGGGCCGCCATGGCCGGGTTGATGACCAAGGCCACGAAGAGAGACGAAGAAAGTGTGATGATCACGGTCAGGGGCAGGTAGGCCATGAACTCGCCCATCATCCCGGGCCAGAATATGATAGGGAAAAAGCCGGCCAAGGTGGTCAAGGTGGAAGCGATGACCGGTTGGGAGACCTCTCCTGTCGCCTTGACAGCGGCCTGGAGCCGGGGCACGCCCTGCTCCATATAGCGAAAGATATTCTCCACAATGACGATAGCATTATCCACCAGCATGCCCAGGGCGAGGGTGAGTGAAAAAAGGACGACCATATTCAGGGTAATCCCCACTACACTGAGGACGATGAAGGAGATGAACATTGAGAAGGGGATGGCCAGACTGACAAGAACGGCGTTTCTTATGCCCATGACAAAGAAGAGGACGACGATAACCAGGATCAGACCGGTAATGATATTATTCTCAAGATCGGCGACCATGTTCCTTATGTCCTTGGCCTGGTCCATGAGCTTGGTCACCTCGGTCCCTTTAGGCCAGGTGGGCGCCCGCTCCTCGATAATCCGGTCAATCTCATCCGTGATCCGAAGGATATTCTCACCCGCCCGCTTTTTGACCTGGAGATTGACTGCCTGTCGACCGTTTAAACGTGAACGTCCCATCTCATCTTTGAATCCATCCACTACCCGGGCCACATCCTTCAGATAGACCGGCTTCCCCTGGTGAAGACCCACGACAAGACCATAGATTTCCTCCGGCGTCTGGAACTCGCCAGGAACCCTGAGCTGGAACCGCCCATCCGCCATGCGAATGGCCCCACCGGACACGTTCTTGTTTTCCTGAGAGATAACGGTCTGGAGCCGGGTAATGTCCAAACCATAATAGGCCAGTTTGAGAGAGTAGGGCTCCACACGTATTTCCCGCTCCAGCCCACCGGTCACATCCGCTTCCAAGACTCCCTGAATGGACTCTATTTCCTCCTCCAAATCCTCTGCGATCTCCTTGAGCCTAACCAGCCCGACCGTCCCGGAGAGGGAATAGATGACGATCGGTTGTTCAGAGATATTGACCTCGAAAACCTCCGGGTCATCCTCCAGGTCGGAGGGCAATTCAGGCTTCGCAAGGTCCACTTTGTCTTTGGCTTTGATGAGGACGTCATCGATGTCTGTCCCCGCCACGAATTCAATGACGATGGAGCTCTTCCCTTCGGTACTGGAAGACTGGATCTTCTTGACCGCTTCTAGTCCCTTGAGCTTTTTTTCAATGGGAATGGTGATGGACTTTTCCATATCCTCAGGGGCCACACCAGGGTACTTAGTCATTATGAAGACGTAGGGGATGGTAATATCGGGAGCAGATTCCCGGGGCAGAGATAGATAGGAATACACGCCGACCACGATGAGGACCGCAGAGAGGACAAGAACACTGGTCCTCTTACGAACAGCAATTTCCGTGATGATCATGACTCGAGGATCTCCGCTGCATCTTTGACGTTCTTCATCACACTGACCGCCTGACCGTCATCCAGGAAACGGTGACCCACGATGACGACCCGTTCACCCGGCTTTAAGCCATCTGTGATATGGACCTCCCAACCTACAAGCACACCCAGCTCGATTGATCGCTTCTCTACCTTGCCATCCTTCTCCACATAGACGAAGCGGTCGTTCCCTCGGGTAATGACCGCGTAGAGGGGAATGGCGAGGGCCGACGGAAAGACTTCCTTGACCAATTCGACTTTGGCGAACATGCCCGGAAGAATGTGGCCGTCTTCGTTAGGTACTCCCAGCTCCAGGTTGTAAAGGCGCGCCAAGCTGCGGGGTTGCCTCGAAAGAAAAATCTTTTTGCCTCTGACCTTGCGATCTCCAAGGGCCTCGATGATGACGTCCGCTTCCTCCAGATCAAGGATAGCGGCCACATCGCTCTCCGGGACCCCCACAGTCACTTTGACCTCATCGAACTGTAGGATCTGGGCCACATCCGCGCTGGCCTTCAGCAAATCACCCAGTTCTACCTTGAGTTCGTTGAGACGGCCACTAATGGGGGAGGTGATCCGGGTGCGGCTCAGGGCCAGTCTTGCCTCGGAGCGCTGTGCGGTAATATCCTTTAGCCTCGCCTCGGCCTCGTCCTTTCTACTTTCTGC
>JAQYVK010000138.1 GCA_030145585.1 Desulfatiglandales bacterium
GCAAGGACACGCATAAGTATCTTTTAGAGATGCATAATCCATTTCAGATACAGGAACACCTTTTTCATATACAGACATTTTATTTAGTTTCATATACAAACCTCATTTCAATTATAGATACTCTCGAAAAATCCAACGAATGATATACAATATCGTATACCAACCAAAAGAAAAAAGGGTTGGCAAATTAGCTAACCCCTTGAAATTACTGGTCGGGGCGAGAGGATTTGAACCTCCGACTTCCTGCTCCCAAAGCAGGAGCGCTACCAGGCTGCGCCACGCCCCGAAAAGGTTTTATGACAGCAATTTGTCTAAATGACAATTGATTTATGCTTTAGTAGGAGAACCGATTATAATATCCCTTTGAGCGCTTCGCAAGGATGTTTTTATTGACTTTGATTTTGAAGGTATTGAATAATGGCCCCTCAATGTTATTCCGATGAGGAGTACCCATGAAAGACATACAAAATCATAAAGATAACCGCAACATAGACATTGATCAGGTGGGTGTGAAAGGCATTCGTTATCCGATCACCGTCCTGGATAAGAATATGGGGGAGCAACAGACCGTGGCGAAGATCAACATGTATGTCAACCTGCCGCGGCATTATAAAGGGACCCACATGAGCCGTTTTGTGGAGATTCTGAACGAACACAGCCGCCGCATATCCCTGCAGAATTTTTCAGAGATTTTGGAGGAGATGAAAAAGAGACTGAATGCGGAGAGCGCCCATATGGAGATCACTTTTCCCTATTTTATCAAAAAAGCGGCCCCGGTAACCAAAAGTGAAGGTTTGATGGAATATACATGTACCTTCAAAGGCTCCTTGAACGAAGGAAGTGATCTGGTAACCATGATTAACGTCCCCATATCCACCCTCTGCCCCTGCTCCAAAGAAATTAGCGCCTTTGGCGCCCATAACCAGCGGGGCGAAGTGACCCTCCAGGTGCGATTCAAAAAGTTTATCTGGATCGAGGATCTTATCAGGCTGGTGGAGGAGACCGCATCGAGTGATGTCTTTTCTGTGCTAAAACGGGAGGATGAAAAATATGTGACCGAATGGGCCTACGATCACCCCATGTTCGTAGAAGATATTGTGAGGGAAATCGCCCAAAAATTAAATCATGACTCGAACATAACATGGTTCGCCGTGGAATCTGAGAACTTTGAATCCATCCACAACCACAACGCCTACGCTTACGTAGAAAAAAACAAAGCATAATCTTTATTTATCTCCTAGAGAACTCAAGCGACAAAAGGGAGCGAGCGAGATATTATTTTATTGTGGAGGTGAAATTTATGGCTGAAGATTTGAAAAAAATGTATCGGACGGTGATGGATGACCATTTTCCGTCTGAAATGACCATTACTTTCGGCGATCAGGTGCTCGTCTATAAAAAACGGACATGGAAGATCGCGGAAGATAAGACGGGGGAATTGATTGAGAAGGGCCTTCGTTACGGAGAAAATCCTGGGCAGGAAGCGGCCCTCTATGAGCTTGTCAACGGAAATTTGGTCCTGGGAGAGTGCCGTTTTATCGAACCGGGTAACGGGCTGGTCTCGGCCATAAGTGATGAAGATATGATCCAGAGCGGGAAACATCCTGGTAAGATCAACCTGACCGACATAGATAATGCTCTCAATATCATCAAATACCTCTCAGACAGCCCAGCCGTGGTCATCGTTAAACATAATAATCCCTGCGGGGTCGCCAAAAGCTCAATCCTTTCGGATGCCTACCAGAGGGCTGACCGAGCGGACAGGATCGCCGCCTTCGGGGGCTGTGCGGTCTTTAACCGATCCGTGGATGTACCGACGGCCGAATTGGTGGCAAAAAATTACCTGGAAGTGGTTGCAGCCCCCGATTTTGAAGAGGGAACCCTTCCCCTTTTGGCCAAAAGGGCCAACCTTCGAATCGTACGCATAAACAGGATCGATAACCTGACCTCCTATGTGAATGCCAGATATATCGATTTTAAGAGTCTCGTCGATGGCGGTATCATCCTTCAACAATCCCCTCTCAACAGCATTCGAACAGCAAAAGATTTCACTCTTGCAGAGACTGCCTACCAGGGAGAGACTCACACCATCGCAAGAAAGCCAACAGATGAGGATTACGCGGACATGCTCTTCGGCTGGCAGGTGGAGCAGGGAGTGACGTCCAATTCCGTCATCTACGTCAAGGACGGTGTGACGGTCGGTATAGGCACCGGAGAACAGGATCGGGTTGGTGTGGCCGAAATTGCGATCTTCAAAGCATACACCAAATACGCGGACAATCTCTGTTTCAGCAAGCATGACATGTCATACAATGATCTAGAACTCATGATCGGAGGCGGTCAGGAGGATCCCGGTCTGCTGGAAAACATCGACCAGGAAACCAAAAAGGCGAAGGGTGGACTCATCGGTTCCACAATGGTCTCCGATGCCTTTTTCCCTTTCAGAGATGGGGTGGATGTGGCCATCAAGGAGGGGATCAGGGCGATTGTCCAGCCGGGCGGTTCCATGAGGGATTTTGAATCCATCCAGGCCTGCAATGAGGCCAATCCCCAAGTGACGATGGTATTCACCGGCCAACGTTCCTT
>JAQYVK010000139.1 GCA_030145585.1 Desulfatiglandales bacterium
GAAACGATCTGTTGATCATAGGCCGCCTGCTTCCCAAGCAATAGAATGGGTTCAAAAAAATCATAGACAAAAGCGGCGTGGTCTAGGGTTCTACCGCGGGTTGGAACTGATAAGGATTGCTTCTTCATCTAAATCAACCAGATTTTAATTAAAGTTAAAGGATTCAAGGGGCCAAGGATTCAAGGGTTCAAGGGTTTGTTTCCTAAAGACTCTATCAGCGCCTTTAACATTTCCTCGATTTCTGCGATGTCCTTTTTTAGTTTACCCAATCCACCTTTTTCAATATAATCTAAATCCTCTGCTAATAATATCTGCATCTCCAATTTGTAGCGGGCTCGACCCCGTGTACCCTTTGTGACCACATCGACTCAATTGAAGATAACCGACATATTGGGTCTTAATTAACACCAGCTAATCGGGAGAAGATCCAATTTAAAAAAATATAGAGAGTGGCCGTAAAAAAACGTGACACCCCTATCTCTGTTAGACAGTGCTATTCTCTAAAAAATCATTGATGATGTTCTTGAGGTCATCAATTTCGCCCAGATACATATGGTCTGCACCGTCGATGATATGAAGCGTTGCTTCCTGATTCCAGAAGGGCATCTTCTCCTCGATTGCTTTGACGGGTGCGATGTCATCTAGGCTCCCTGCAATGACCAAGCGGACTTTGTGGTTTGAAGTTAGGGCATCAAAATTCAGAAGTCCGACAGGGGGTGACACCATGATCATCCGATCGACCCGCTCAAATGTCCCCAGGCCCATGGCATTGACCCATGCCCCAAAGGAATAACCGGCCAGATCAATGCTCTTTATGTCAAGATTTTCAAGGACCTTAAGGGCGGACCGAACATCTTCTTGTTCTCCTACGCCATTATCGTGGTCCCCTTCACTGCGCTCTACCCCCCTGAAATTGAACCTAAGGGTGTTGTATCCCTTTTCGCGATAAGCCAGCACAATCCCTTTCACCACATTATTGTGCATCGTCCCCCCATACTGGGGATGGGGATGGGTCACCACAACACCCCTTTGGTCAGACGTCTTCTCCAGGAGACCCTCTATCTTCAATCCCCCAGAGACTATAGTGATTCGCTCCTCAGTCATAGATATAGTCCACCCTCCCCTTTATCCCCTCCCATCAAGGGAGGGGAATTTGTTCCTTACACCTCATACAGTATAGCTTATACTACGCTGCGATCAGCGATGATTTTCCCCTGCGCCTTGTGCCTTGCGCCCTTAGCCCTTCATTTATCTCAACCACGGATTGGTCTGTTTCTCATGATCGATGGTGGATGAAGGTTGGACCCCATAGTCATGCCCCGGCCAGACTATGGTCTCACCCGGCAGGGTAAGAAGTCTTTCTTTGATGGATGTCATGAACTGAGGCATGGATGCACCAGGCAGATCCGTGCGGCCTATGGCGCCCACAAACAGGGTATCGCCGGTAAAAACGTTTCCGTCCCCCAACAGACACATACCTCCGGGTGTGTGACCGGGCGTATAGATTACTTCGAGGGATACATCTCCCGCGACGATTTGCTCACCATCTGTTACGGTGACATCCGGAGGAGGAGAAGGGGTGAAACCCCACTGGCGAGCCATCTCTCTTCCGTGCTCCGAGCTGACCAAAGGGGCATCCTGTTCGTGTACTATTATCTTGGCACCGGTTAACTCTTTTACTTTTGTATTCCCGCAGGTATGGTCCGGATGCCCATGGGTGTTCACGATAAATTTCAATTGAAGATTTTTTTGTTGTATTCTCTCGACGACCCTTTCTTCGTCACCGGCAGGGTCAATAACCAGGGCCTCATTGGTCCTGGGACAAGATAATATGTAACAGAATACTTCCATAGAGCCGACTTTCATTTGTTCAATATTCATAAAACCTCCTTATCACTTTCATACAACAACGATTATTCACCACAGAGACACGGAGAGCACAGAGTTTATTTTCTTTTATCCAATCGGGAGATACCGATTGGATAAAAAAGCTCATCCCTTCGGGACTCTTCTTAATAGTAGCATCAGTATTTTGAACATAATCATTTATTCTCAACTGTTTTAAGTTTTTAGCGTGAAATTCCCTCCACCGAAGGTGGACAGTTGGTTTTCATTTGCCGGCATCGGCCCACCATGCCTGAGTGGGATGCTATGGTGGGCTGGTATCCCGGCAAATGAAAAAGCTCTTTCTCTGTGTCCGCGCCTGCCGCGCCATAGCTTTAGCGAAGGCGGGTGACTCTGTGGTAAATATAATCATTTTTTCACGTTCTTTGAAAGTTCCTCAAATTTTTCAAATAAGAGCGTCATTTCTTTTTTATAACTATCAGGGATCGAAGAAAATTTCTCCTCAGATAGGGCCACAAACTCAGCGTTGCCTTTGATGAGCAACCCCCCTTCCCTGTCCCGGATCTCCGCTTCCGCCCCAATCCGGGGGAATGTCTGGGTATCAGTCATTTGACCTGTAATATGCAAGGGTGTTCCGATCATGATTGGTCGGATATACTTTACAGTCATATTCCTGGTTACGATTAATACCCTTTTTGAATACAAAATAGCCCATGACATCACTTCATCCAGCAAGGTGGAAACAATTCCCCCATGGGCAATCCCTTCCCATCCTTCATAAACCTTATCCAGCGTAATCTCAGTGCCGACAGCACCCCCTTCTGAAAAAAACTGGAGATTCAGCCCAATGGGGTTCTCCGTGCCACATGCAAAACAACCATGCCCCTGAAGTTGAGGCAATTTAATACGATCCCCGTCACTCATCTCAACATTTCCTTTCCCTTATACCTCGTACTGTATAATCACGTTTTTTGTCCACCCTCCCCGGCTGACTGTAAGAAATTAAGCATCTACAGTCAGCACTTCCCATCAGAGGCTGTGTCGTAATTGGTAAAACACAATTGCTTGCTGTTTTGTCATTACGGGCTTGACCCGGAATCCAGTGCTGTTTCAATGCATTGCGTTTCTGGATGCCGGATCAAGTCCGGCATGACGGGCGGATTTTGGGCGCTTTTTTGAATTATGACACAGCCTCTCAAGGGAGGGGAATATCATTTATTCCTTACACTGTGATGAAATCAGCTATGGCTTCTTCCCTGCGCCTTGAGCCCTACGCCCTGTGCCACTCCGCTTCCAGTCATATCTTGATAGACAGCATTGATTTCTAATTCATCTACAGATCATGATCCCTTTAGTAAAAGCGTATACCACGTCATGTCATGATCCCATTCTCGAACAACCTCCAGCCCATACTTTTGCGTCTGCACCTTCACGTCCCGGACTTGGCTTCTCATCAACCCTGAAATGATAAAGCGGGGCTTTTGTCGAAATCCGTCTGTCTCAAGAAGATCTCCGACTACTTCGTGATGGATGTTGGCAATGACCAGATCGGCAGATTGATCCACGAAATCTTGAGCTTGGCCTTGAACCACTTTTATGATCCCTTCAAGGTGATTCAGGAGGACATTTCTTTTGGTTGTCTTGACCGCAAGGGGGTTGAGATCGACGGCAGTCACCTCCCCTGCACCAAGAAAACCGGCGGCCAAGGCCAAAATGCCCGTGCCGGTTCCAAGATCGAGGACCTTCTCCATAGGGATCTGCTCTTCTTGGAGGGCAACCATAGCCCTTAGACAATCTTTTGTGGTAGGGTGAAGACCCGTTCCGAATACCACACCAGGGTCTAGGATGATCTTTAGTTCTCCTGGTTTCGGCTCCGCCTCCACCCATGGAGGGGCAATATGAAAATGCTCTATTCTTACCGGCTCTAATATCCCTCCTTGCCATTGTTCATAGGACAATTGGTACTCGTCGATGAATGCCAGACCCTCACGGTTCTTTAAAAACTCTTTTAAAATGCCCATCGAAGGCTCTGAAAAGAACAGAAAAGCCGTGTCATCCTCTACCCAGTTCCCGAGGAAAGCATCGCCCATGATTGCTTCATTTTTTTCTGATATATGTCCTTCAATCAGGTAAATGTAAAGATCTTCATATGGTATATTTCCGCTCATGCTGGATTCTCTATGAGAATTTCACCTCCTAATCAAAGATATCGCTTGAAAAGTAATTGACATAGTCCAAATTATTGGTCACCATGCTAACAAATGATATTGCAAAAATTATAACACTTTACCCTAATTTGTCGAATTGATAAACCACTAATCCGGTCAGGGCTTGGGAAAGGAGTTCAACCGTGTCAAAGGAAGCGACCTCTCTCACAATCACTGTTGACAAAAGTCACATTCTAATGATCGGCGAACGGCTTTACGAACAAAGCATCGAGCTGATCAGAGAACTGGTTAACAACGCCTACGACGCTGACGCGACTCGGGTGGACGTGACCGTTTCGGGAAAAGAGATTGTCGTTAGGGACAATGGGGAAGGGATGGACATCAAGGGGCTTCAGCAATACTTCAATGTAGGTTCTGAGGAAAAGCTTATGAATCCCAGGTCTCCGCGGTTTGGACGAAACAGGATCGGCCAGTTCGGCATCGGCAAATTCGCGAGCCTGGCGGCGGCCTCTCGCTTTGAGATTACGACGCAAAGGGGGGATTTCGCAGCCCGCGTGGTCTTTGACAAAGCGCGATGGATCGAGGAAGGGGACTCATGGGAGATCCCCCTCACTCTTTTGAAAGAGGACAAACGGAGGGGTGACGGCACCTCCGTTCGTCTCGTAGAACTAAAAAAGAGTTTCAAACCAGAGGACGTTACTCAAAGAATTGCTGAAGGCGTACCCATTCGTGCCAGTGACTTTTCCGTTTTTGTAAACGGCTATCGGGTGACTCCAAGAATCCTGTCAGGAAACCGTGTTCCTGTTATGAATGGAACAAAATATGGCATCATCCATGGAGAAATCGTGATCCTTCCGGCCTACCGCGCCTCCAAGGATGATATGGGTATTGAAATCAAAGTAAAAGGTGTAACCGTTAGGCGAGAGCTTTTTGAGATCGCTTCCTGGGGAAAAGCGGCGACAAGGATCAGGGGTGAGGTTCATGCCGACTTTCTTCCGTTGACGAGTGATCGATCAGGATTTATCGAGGATTCCGCGGAATACAAAACATTCCTTAAAGCGATGAAAAAGACCATCGAAGAAGTCAGGTTTGCATACAATCAACTCGCCTCCGAGAGGGAGAATCAACGCGTCGGCCGTGCTGTCAAGGAAGCCATGCAACGAATCCATAATGCGCTCATCATGAACCCGGAATTTTCCCCATTCGGCGTGGTGCCCTTAGCTGAAGAAGGTGTTAAAGGCATAGGGGAGACGGGTGTCCAGGTCGCGCAAAAAAATAAAGGATTGGAAGAGGTCGAAATCGAGGACGTCCCGGAGGAAATGTCATCCCCGTCCGATGGTAAAAATGAGGCCTCGGAAGACCAAGTTGAAAAACCAAAAAAAGAAAAGAAGCCTTCCCTCCGAATCGCAACACCAAATGCAGTAGTAAAGAGACTGAAATTTGGTGATGCAGGAGTGACTTGTTGTCTTGATCACCTGGGGGAAGAAGGGCCCGAATGTATGACCGAAGGGACGATTATCTACATCAATCGGGATCATCCTTTGTATAAACGGGAGTCCAAAAAAAAAGAGGCTCACATCCTGAACATCGCCCGTCTCATCACCCAGGAAATTTCCCTGATGAAGAACCCGCAGAACCCCCGGGACGCTTTCAATCGTCAATCCAAACTGCTTCGGGATGCCTTTAAAGAAGAGTAAGAGAGATAGAGTCGCGAAAAATCGCATGGACATCATCCTCGTCATTCCGGCGAAATCCGGAATTCTGTCTTTTCGGAGGATTATATACTCCGACTTTTATCCGCCATTGGCGGATTGGCCGGAGTGACGGGTTTTAGGGCTTTTTACGAGACAATCAAGCCAAAACCGCCTTCAATTCCTCTTGGACATACTTGAGCCTGTCCACGTCATGTTCCGTGATCTCCTCGTCCTTTTCTGCCGTCTGGATTCTTTGTGTGAGTGCCTTGATTTCATTTTCAAGATCGACGATCGTATTGAGCATTGTGGTATGCATATCAGGTAAAGGAGTTTCTTCTGGATGCCTTTCGAGGGCAGTTTCCCGGGCCTTCAGGACGAGACGATCTTTCCATCTGGGCACATGCACCTTTAGGTTGAACTGCTCACGGATTTTTTGACCCAAGGCCTCGCTCGCCGTGGGCTCTCCATGGACCAGAAATATTGAAGGACTGCTTTCAAAATGTGCAACCCATTCCAAGAGATCCTTTTGATCCGCATGGGCCGAAAAGCCGCCAATGGTAAATACTTTGGCCCTGACCGCCACATTTTCCCGAAATATTTTTACTCGTTTGACTCCTTCCACAATTTTTCGGCCTGTCGTTCCTTTTGCCTGAAATCCGATGATGACCATACTCGCACCCTCACGCCAGAGGTTGTGTTTGAGGTGATGTTTGATGCGTCCGGCGGTACACATGCCGCTCCCGGCAATAATTATGGCTGAACCGGTTTGTTCGTTGATCTCCATGGATTCCTTCGTACTCTCTGTGAAACGAAGGTTTGGCAGGTCAAAAGGATCATAACCCTGCTCAACAATTTCACTAGCTTCCTCATCGTAGTATTTTTTATTTTTTCTGAAAATTTTTGTCGCCTTGATGGCCAAAGGGCTGTCCAGAAAAATCGGGATGTCGGGTAGGTTGTTGCTCCGGTGGAACTCACCCAGCACATACAGTATCTCCTGGGTCCTTTCTACAGCAAAAGCTGGAATGAGTATTTTCTCGCCTTTTTTTACGGCATGATCGATCGCTTCCAAGAGTTCTTTTTTACTGTCATCAAAAGAGCGATGACGGCGGTTGCCGTACGTGGATTCCAGAAAAACATAATCTGCATCAAAAATTTCGTGGGGGTCTTTTACTATCAATTGTTGTCTTTTGCCCAAATCACCCGAAAAGACGATCTTCACATTTCCATCGTCCTGTTTGATCCAGAGTTCCAAGATTGAAGACCCAAGGATATGCCCGGCGTTTCTGAGCCTCGCCCTGATCCCTGGTTCGACCTCGATCGTCTGGTCTCGCTCCACGGTTTTGAACAATTTCAAACTCGCCTCTGCATCCTCCTTGGTATAAAGGGGAAGAACCTCTTTCAGGGCCTTCCTCTTGTTTTTTCGGGTTTCCCATGCCGCGTCCATCTCCTGGATATGGGCCGAATCCATGAGCATGACCTGGCAGAGTTCCGACGTGGGTGGGGTGGTGAAAATTTTTCCCTGAAAACCATCTTTCACCAGCTTTGGGATCCGTCCGCTGTGGTCAATGTGGGCATGTGTCAGAAAGAGTGCACTAATTTTTTTGGGATCAAAGTCCCAATCTTGCCAATTGCGATTTTCCATCTGCTTTCCACCCTGGAAAAGACCGCAATCCACAAGGATTTTTTTGCCTTGAGAATCTTCAATAAGATAACTGGAACCGGTGACGGTTCCGACACCCCCTAAGCAGCTTACTCTAATCATTTGACTTTAAACCTCCATAGCACTTTGTTGGGTTTCGCCCTTGCTTTGGTTGATGGGTTTCGGGCCGGTTGTAAGGATTATTCAACACAACCGGCACTCAACCCATCCTACAAGAGAGGTGCATCGAAACCAATATTAGACCTCTCGCCCGCTCCCCTTCGGTGCCGGTTGTGACAGTTAGCCATTACAACCGGCCGCTCAGGGTCGCTCGAGCCCACAGGGATCGCAGAGTTTGAATTTTCTTTTTGCTTCCGGTTCCTTTCGAGAGCCTCAAGGTCTAACGACTCTCAAAGAATGAAGTTAAAATTTCCTTTCTATGCGAACTCTGTGAGCTCAGTGAGAGATATATTTAGTACGAATACGCTTTTTTCAAATAGCAGTGATCATGATATGTTTCTGGAATAATGTCCATTAAAAAAGCCCCTCGAAAATCGAGGGGCTTTTAAAAAAAATCCGGCGGCGTCCTACTCTCCCACGTAGTCCCCCACGCAGTACCATCGGCGCAGAAGAGCTTAACTTCCGTGTTCGAGATGGGAACGGGTGTGACCTCTTCGCTATCGCCACCGAAAACTGAATAGCTCAGCCACCAAGACACCAAGCCACGAAGTTTATTACATTTAAACGTTATATCCTTTCTTCGTGCCTTTGTGTCTTGGTGGCCGAACCTTATAAAAACCAAATACAGGGCATACAAATCAAAAGACTGATGATAACAAATAATTATGGCCAAGCCTCACGACCTATTAGTACCAGTTAGCTTAGTACGTTACCGCACTTACACACCTGGCCTATCAACCTTGTAGTCTACAAGGGGTCTTAAGTCCTGATGTCTCCATCAGGAGGGATATCTTATCTCGAGGTTGGCTTCCCGCTTAGATGCTTTCAGCGGTTATCCATTCCGAACGTAGCTACCCAGCAATGCCGCTGGCGCGACAACTGGAACACCAGAGGTTCGTCCATCCCGGTCCTCTCGTACTAGGGAAAGATCCTCTCAAATATCCTACGCCCACGAAAGATAGGGACCGAACTGTCTCACGACGTTCTAAACCCAGCTCACGTACCGCTTTAATTGGCGAACAGCCAAACC
>JAQYVK010000140.1 GCA_030145585.1 Desulfatiglandales bacterium
GGACGGGTTTCAAGAGTGAGGCTAATTTGATGCTTACGATAGTCATTATGAGACAGGTGAAAAAGGCCCATCCATAACTCTTTGTTAAATCAAAAATGTGACCAGACACAAGGGGCCCAAGGGCGGCACCGAAACTGCCGATAAAGGCCGCGCTCGCCAAAATCAGGCCATGAGAAGCCAACCCGAAAAGTTCTGCCACTATGGGAGAAAATAAAACTTGCATTCCTCCGTAGGCCAAGCCGAAGATTGCCGCGAATAAGTATAGAGTCCATGCTGCTTCGGCAACCATAAGAAAGACAAATGAAACAGCCATGAGTATGAAACAAATAATAAAGGTTCGCTTATTCCCTATCTTGTCAGCCGTGCTCCCGGCACAGTTCATCCCAACAACGGACAATCCTCCAATGACGGCGATAATACTCGAGGCGCTTTTTGAAGAAACACCCATGCCTATAGCATGAATAACGACGTGAACAAGCACGGTAAGCAAGGGGAACAGAAAGAAAAAATATAGAGCTGAGATAAGCCAGAATTGTCTTGTGCCTAGTGCCTGCCGAAACGAGATAGCCGGCGTGTCAGAAAACGTTTCATGTTCGGGTGGTGCATTGTCGGTAGATGTTGAAGGATTGGGTTCATTAGGGGGATATTTTAGAAATTGCGCAGCCAAGACAACCAAAACAGATGCGGAAATGGCGATGATGACATAGGAAGTCCGCCATCCATAAATTGTAATGAGACTGTTAGAGATAGGCGGTACGACCATGGTTCCAATCCCCATCCCGGATAAACTGAGGGCCGTCATGATGCCCCTTCGACGTTCAAACCATTTGGCCACAATAGACAGCATCAAAATGTAGGAACTCATGCCTGATGAGATGATGACGCCGAAATATATATAGAGTTGCCATGTGGTTTGGACCTGGGACATCATTACATAACCGACACCCAGCAATAACCCGGAAGTAGTTATGACGACCCGAGGGCCGAACGGATCGGCCAGTCTGGCCGTCAGGATACATACCACCCCGAAAACAAGATCTCTTGCTGAGGAAGCTCCGGAAGTCAGGGCCCTTGTCCAACCGAAAGTCTCTATGAATGACTCGAAAAAGACACCGAAGGTGAAAAAGGTCCCCCATATTATTGCCATAACAACAAATACGGCTGCGACAACCACATAACCATAGTAAAATCCGGATTGATTATCTTCCATGAGAGTATTTCCCATCATCACCCCCCTTCTTCTTCCGGCTTGAATCGTAATTTTAAAAGGGTTCAAGGATCCAAGGGGTCGAGGCCCGCCACTCAAACGGCGGGTAAAGATTCGAGTGAATTTGATTCGATATTTACCCGCCGTTATTGTGGTGGGTTCGGTTCTCGTTAGTAGGTCCCCTCCGGGGCGTAGGCCCTACCCTCCGGCCTGTAAGCCCTACGGGCTGGAAGCGGGGCCGGAGGCTTGGCCTTGAAGTATATTTCTGTTTTTGAGATAGCTTCTGGTCATTGAGTTGTCCTTTATGTCATCAGAGACCAGGTCTCTTGAAATCGATGGCCGTTCTTATAGCATCCATGATCTCTCCCAGGGTACACCTCGCTTCCACCGCCTTCATGATCACTTCGATACAATTCCCTTCCCAGTTTTTCCTTATCTGCTCATCAAGCGCGTCCAGCGCACGCTTCACAGATTCCTGATTCCGGTTCTCTTTGTGTTCTATGATTTCCTGTATCCTCTCACTCTGCCATGTATCACTGTGTCTGAATATCGCAATTTCAGTTGAATCCCTATCATCCCGGAATAGGTTGACGCCAACAATGGGTTGTTGGCCTGAATCCATGTCCTCTCCGAGCTGATGTCGTTTTTCGGTGATCTGGTCTTCTACCCACCGATCCAAGAAACACTGCAGGAATCCACCTTTGTCTTCAATAATCTTAAGAAGATTCCAAATCTGTTCTTCCAAATCATCGGTAAGCCGTTCAATCAAATAGGATCCACCCAACGGGTCCACCGATTTTACGACGCCGGTCTCATAGGCGATGATTTGCTGGGTTCGAATAGACAGCTTGTGACTCTCTTCCGTGGGAAGAGAAAAGGCCTCGTCATAACCGGTCGTATGCAGGGATTGAACGCCCCCTAAAACGGCGGCAAGACTCTGTATGCCTGCTCTGACAAGATTATTCAGAGGTTCCTGTGCCGTTAGGGGCAAAGCGGAGGTCTGACATGCCGTTCGAAAGAGCAGGCTTCTCTCGTTCTTGGCCCCAAATTTTTCTTTCATGATCCGAGCCCAGATACGCCGCATAGCCCGCAATTTGGCAATTTCCTCAAAAAAGTCGATGTGTACGGCACTGAAAAAGCCGATTCGCGGCGCAAACGTATCAATATCCAGCCCTCTTTCAATGAGTCCTCGTGCGTATTCTTGGCCGATCGATAAAGCAAATGCGGCTTCTTGTATTGCATCAACGCCTGTTTCACGAATGTTATAGGCATTTATGTTGACAATATTCCATCTCGGGGCACGTTTGATCATGAACTCCATAACATCCAACGCTATCTTGACGGCAGGCTCGACAGGAAAGAAGGTCGTGATAGACTGATAGGTCGGTCCCACGAGTTGCGTAAGAGGACAATTCATAATCGTGCCGATTAATTTTTCCCAAGGGATGCCCCTCTCATTGGCAAGAAGAAGATATTGGGCCATAATCACTGCCGAACTCGGTGCTTCGATAATCATGGTATTGCTGACTTCATCGAGGGGGATATCCCTGTACAAATCAACCATATCCTCATAAGTGACAATAGAGGTCCCTTGGAGCCCCACATCCCCCTGTGCCAGCGGATTCTCGGGGTCTAAAGCCAAATGTGTCGGCAAGTCCGGGTCCACGTTTATCCCGGTCTGGCCTACCGACAAGAGGTATTTAATTCGTTCATTGCTCTCCTTGGCCGAACGGTATCCACTTTGCTGCCGGCGGGTCCAAAGCCGTCCTCGATACATCGTCTTGTGGATACCACGGGTGAAGGGATAGACACCGGGGGGTTCCGGTGCATCGGAGATGTCTTCCGGAGTGTAAACCTCTTTATATTCAATACCGGTGAGGCTCTTGAAATGCGCTAATCTTTCTCCCTCCAAATAGGAGCTTTGTATCTCCTTCTTATCATTTATGCCCATAATTACATTCTCCTTCGAGGTCAAAGTAAGTTCACAGCGCCAATGTCAGCACACAAATCGACGTCCAATATTTCGATCTTTAGCCATCAACACTAGGACTGAGAAACGTTTAACAAGATGGAAAGACTATCACATGCCTTCCTTGAAGAGTTTGCCAAGCGATTCGATGATCGTTTGACGCAGGGTCCCCGGAGTAAAAACTTCCGAAACCCCAAGCCTTTTGAGTTCATCCACATCATGGGATGGTATCACGCCGCCCAATATGAGTTTAATGTTGTTGATCCCTTTTTCCTTCATCAAGTCCGTTAGTTTTCGAGTATAATAGAGATGTTCTCCGCCCAAAAAACTGACACCAATAGCGTCAACATCTTCTTGAAGGGCAACCTCAATAAAATGCTCGGGAAAATTGTAAAACCCTAAATAGATAACCTCATAACCAGCATCTGATAGCCATTTAGCCACGATAACAACGCCGTTGTCGTGGGCATCGAGGCCCAGTTTTCCAAGAAGAATCCTCTTTTTTGCTTTTTGTTCCATCATCTAATCCTCTTTCCGAATAAGGATTGCCACGTCATTTTCCAAAAGATTGTCGCAGACAGTTTCACCGAAACTCATAGAGTCCCATATTAAGGGAACGGATGATGTTGGCGAATCAAAACCGACTGGGAGGTTTGAAGATAATTAATAGTGGGTGTTCGGTCAAGCTCTTTATAGACGTTTTTCACCCGATTTTTCTCTTGACAAAGTCTGATAATGATTTCAAATAGAAGGCCCAAGAGGGCTAAAAGTGGTAAGGCATGATCGACGCAGAAGCTTGATTGCGATTGGAGGATTGTCATGGAAGTCGAAAGAAAGATTGTTGACTACCTGATCGAAACGAATTTCGACGACCTACCCAAGGAACCGCTGGGTATGATAAAGAATATGGTCTTAAGGGTTTTTGGAACCACAATCGCGGGTTCATCAGCAGAGGGCTGTGTGGAACTGGTTGAGTTTTATAAAGGAATGGGTGGACAAGAGGAAGCAACGATCTTGATCCATGGCGGAAAGATTCCGGCCCAGAATGCAGCCTTTGCTAACAGTGTCATGGCACGGGCCCTGGATTTCTGCGATGCCATGGCTCCGGGGGTGCACATCGGGTCTGCGGCCGTACCCGCTGCTCTTGCAGCCGCCGAACTGGCCGGTGGCTGTAGCGGCCAAGATTTTCTTACAGCCTTGGCCCTTGGTACCGAGATTTCGGCAAGGTTGAACTTGAGCGAATCGGCCTATGATGGTTTTGATCCGACCGGTGTTTGCAGCGTGTTTGCCGCGACAGCGGTAGCCGCCAAGATCTTTCGTTTGGACCATTCCCAGACCTGGAATGCCCTGGGCCTCGCATTCAACAGGAGCGGAGGGAGCTTCCAGAGCAATATCGACGGATCTCTCGCAATAAGGATCATCCAGGGATGGGTTTCCCAGAGCGGCCTCAACTGTGCGCAATTTGCGCGTGCCGGGATGACCGGCCCGGAGAACTTCCTTGAAGGGGTCTACGGCTATTTTCATCTATTTGGCAGAGACGGGGTAGATTCAGGCGATGTTATCGGGGAATTGGGAAGCCGCTTTCAACTCCAAAACTTGGTGTTCAAGAAATTTCCCAGCTGTGGGTTGACGCAGGGGTGTACTGAAGCCACGCTTAGTCTGGTCAATGAAGAGGGTATCAGACCCGAGGAAGTCGATCGTATCCAAATCACTGTGCCTCCCTATGCGCACAAGCTCGTCGGGCATCAGTTCCGGTTGGGTGAAAATCCGAGAGTGAATGCCCAGTTCAGCATACAGTATTGCGTGGCCAGCGCCCTGTTAAGAGGCGATGTCAATTTTGGGCATTTTGAGGAGTCCTCGGTGAGAGATCATGATGTCATGGCATTCTTAAAAAAAATCAGTGTCACGCCCGATCCGGAACTCGATAAACGCGGCCACACGGCTCTCGATATGCGGGTCTTCACCAGGCGGGGAACTGAATACCTCAAACAGGTTGAAATTGCCCCGGGGTTCCCGGGAAATCCTCTGTCCCAGGCGGAACACCATCAGCATTTTCGGGATTGTCTCGGCGTCGCACCAAAAAACGTTTCAACGGAGAAGGCAGAGAGAATCCTTTCTCTAGTCAGTGGGATTGAAGAACTTGATGATATTCGCGAATTGATACCTAATTTCCTGCCTTGAAGTAGTATTTCAAAGGATAGAAAAAATGAATATTGTTGACCTCGTAGAAAAAAATGCGCGCCTGTATCCCGATGACATCGCCTATGTTGAAATAAGGCCGGTCACAAAGGGTCGCAGGGAAATCAGTTGGATTCAATTTCATGAGCGAACCAACCGGCTCGCCAATGCCTTTCTCGATATGGGGATCAAAAAAGGGCAATCGGTCATGCTTTTAGGGAAGAACTCCATAGGCTGGCTAGAGGCATATTTTGCCGTTCTAAAGACGGGGGCGTGGATCGTTCCGCTTAATTTCAGGTTCACAACAGATGACATCTTATACTGCGCAGCGGTGGCTGAGCCGGTCGCCTTCATCTTCGACGAAATCTTTGCGGGGAAGATCGAGACGATTCGTCAATCGATGGGTTCCATACAGCGCTGCTTTTGTATCGACCCGCGTCCCTCTGGGGAGCTGGAGAGCTTGGAGAAACACCTCGAAGGCGGGGCACCGGACTCCCCGGAATTACCTTTAGGGAACGAGGAAGCCTGTGCCCTTTATTTTACCTCCGGGACAACAGGAGATCCGAAACCGGTATTATTGGCCCATGCAAATCTTATGTGTGTTGCTATCAGCGAAGCGAATAATAACAACATTAAACAGACTGATCGCCTTTTGATGATGCCCCCCCTTTATCACCTCGCAATTGGGCACTTGCTCGGACTTCTCGTCAACGGCGGAAGAACTGTGCTCCTGACGGAAAAGATCACTCCCACATATATTCTTGAGAGCATGGACAAGGAGAGGATCTCTTTCTTGTTCCTGCTCGTGCCATGGGCTTTGGATCTGCTCGAATCACTGGACAAGGGGGAAAACTCCATAGGCGCTTATGATTTGAGTCACTGGCGTCTCACCGTCATGGGAGCTCAGGCGATTCCACCAAGTGTTGTGCACAGGTTGAAGGAGTATTTTCCCAAGATTCAGTATAGTACAGTCTATGGTCTGAGTGAAAGTGCAGGACCGGGCCTGATCGACCTTGGGGTCGAAAACGAACACAAGATAGGTGCGATCGGTAAAGCGAGAATGCTGTGGGATGCTCGTATCGTTGACGACACTGGCAGGGATGTGAACCAGGGTGAAGTGGGAGAGTTGATCGTCAAGGGGAATGGTGTGATGCTCGAATACTATAAGAATCCGGAACTGACCGCACAAAGCATCCGCAAAGGTTGGCTATATACCGGCGATTTGGCCAGGATGGATGATGACGGCTTCATTTTTCTAGTGGACAGGAAAAAGGATCTCGTCATAAGCGGTGGTGAAAATATCTTTCCCATAGAAGTGGAAGATACCATCCGGCAGCACGCTAACGTCTATGATGTGGCGGTGATCGGGACGCCGGATGAAAGATTGGGTGAGATTGTGACCGCCGTCATACAAACCGTGTCAGGCAAGACCGTAAGCAGTGAAGAGATTAACGCTTTTTGTGAGGAAAAGTTGCCCCGCTATAAACGCCCGCGCTCCATCATCTTTGATGCGGTTCCTAGAAGCGCTACCGGAAAAATAGAGAAGCCGAAACTCAGAAATAAATACAGTTGACCCGTCCCCTTGCCTCCTATCAAAAACAGATTTTTAGCAACAGTAATGAGCGTATTCATTCAACGGTTGCCTTCGCCTTTGGCTCACGAAAACGCAGGTGAGCCATAACCCTGAGGAATCGAGTCGATTTGAGCCAGGGTGATCAGGGTGTAGAATTCATAGGGTAGGACGCTCTCCGAACAAAGGACCTGTTTCTCGCGTCCGTTTCAGCTCGAAGAAGCCGGGGGTATGACCGGCGATGATTATCGCATCCCAAAGCTCCACGGCAGCCTTTCCGGTGGGCGCCGGGCTGAAGACAGGACCAAAAAATCCCGGGCCCTCACCGCCATCCAAGACGATGAGTGGTACACCCACATCGGTACCCGCCTTCGCAGTTGCCTGAGCCATATCGGCCTCGATGACCTTATCCCACGTCTCGTCACCGGCTGCCGCCGCCAGTTTCTCCGGGAGACCACAGGCTTTCAATATTCCCTCCATGGCCCCTGCCTCACTGAAGTCCTCTTTGTCGTGATGCCAATGGGCACCCATGGCGGTATAGAGTTTCCCCACCCCATCGTCATCAAACTCCTGGCGCACGGCGGCAGCGACACGCAATGCAATGAGGCCTTCGGCCTGGAGCGTTTTGTACTGCTCTGATAGAAAGCGGTCTTCATTGATTTTTTTAAGGCTGAAGAGCTTCCAGTTTATCCTGATGTGTTTTTGTTCGGATACATCTACCATCCAACGTGAAGTAATCCAACACCAGGGGCAGACTGGATCCCAGTAGAATTCCACCGTGTCTTTAAGAGCGGCCATTTAAATTTCCTCCATCTTTCAACGTGAAAAGGCCCGCCTGATTGGGGCCGGAATTTCAATTATGTATATATAGTCCTGGAGTATAAGAAAAGGAGGGTATCCTGTCAATGGCTTCTAATCCCCTGATCACCAGTAAATAAAAGAAAGGCTGGCCGGTTGTGAAAATTATTCTTTACAACCGGCAGGCGCAAGGCACATGGCACAGGGTACACGGCGCAGGGCAAAAAAATTGTTTCCTAAATGACCTTGTGCCTTGCGCCTTACGCCCTTTGCCCTTTATATACATTTTTTTTGACTTATCTGTAATTTGAAGGCAAAATAAGATTTATCTATTTTCAGACCGATTAACCTTGTGATCTTGGAGACACCCCCTCTAAATCCTGGAGAGAGAAGATGGGAAACGAGGACATATCAAAAGAGCAAATCAAAAACCTGGAGCATGAAATCGAACGACTCCAGAGGGCCCTAAAAGAAAAGGATGGGGCTTCTGGTCTTGGTCATCAGATCACCAGGATGGACCATTACATAAAGAATATCCTCAATAAGCTTGAAGGGGGATCTTATATGGTCAATACGGGCCTGAGAAAAAACAAACCGGAGATCTTTTCCAAAGGCTGGAGAATCGTGGAAACGAACCTGAACAAAGTTTCAGATCTGGTGATGAATTTGCTCCTTGTTTCTAAAGAATCAGAGAAAGACCATGAATGGTGTTCCCCAAACGACATTGCAACGGATGTTTTCAACCTTTTGACTCAGAGATCCGGAAGTCACCGGGTAGACTTAAGAAAAGTATTGGAACCAGGCCTGGATGAGTGTTATCTCGGCATGAAGGAGGTCCATCGATGCCTCCTGAATATAGGCACCTATGTTTTGGAGTCCTGTGACACCGATGAAGAAGAAGGCGAAACCTGTTCAATATTGCTCAAAACGGTCAAGATTGAGGAAGGGTTCCGATTTGATATTGTTGTGAATGGCCTGGATTTCCCCGGGGATATTGAGGGGAAACCCTTCGGGGGCAGAGATCCTTCTGAGGGGAAAGCGTTTGGTTTGATCGTCGCCAGGAACATAGCCGAAGGGGAGGGGGGTACCATCTCTCTTGAGACCAACGAAAATGGATTTGTCTTCACCTTATTTTTCCCAAACCATCCCTCAGAATAAACCCTCAACAGGAGGTGGCAATACCATGGAAGGTTGCATTTTTTGTAAAATAGTCCAAGGAGATATCCCCTGTTTCAAGATCTATGAAGATGATAAAGTCCTTGCCTTTGAAGACATCAATCCTATCGCCGAAGGGCATACCCTCATTATTCCCAAACGCCACGCCCAGGATCTGTGGGAAATTCCTGCCGAAGACCTTACCGCCATTCATCTAGCCTCTCAGAAAATTATCCGGGCCATCAAAAAGGCCCTCAAGCCGACCGGTGTGGCCCTGCTCCAGCTAAACGGGCGCGGTGTTAACCAGGTGGTGATGCATTATCACCTTCACCTCATGCCGCGTATGAGTGAAAGCCCCCAACTGCCAGTGACCGATTGGGGACTCAAGGAAGGGGACATGGAGGCCATCAAGGAGACGGCCCGGAAGATCGCTTCAGCTATAGAATAACCCTAGGATTGCCCCTAATTGATTGTGAAAAAAGTCGAGGAGATGGGTCTTGAATCTCACCACGGGGCTGGATTTTAAGATTTTGGCTTATATAAACGCCTAGTAAAGAGGTGAATGTGACATGATACATGAAAATGAGTTTGTGATGCTTTTTATCGGCGGTTGCGTACTGATACTTATTTTGAAATACCGTTCTCCCCTCAAACGTCTTCCAGCATCGAACCTTCTCCTTGCCGGATACTTCATGTTGTTAGCGGGCTGGGTCCTGACGGTTCTGGAAGAGTTCTTCTGGAAAGGTCTTCTCAACACCCTGGAACATTTGAGTTATGCGGGAAGTTCGTTACTGGTACTGCTTTGGTGTTGGATGGTTTTCGGGAAAGAGAAGGAGGAGAGATGATGCACCCGATCGCCGTTATAGATCTCGTCTCTATCTTCGCTGCTTTGACCGCATTGATTGTGCTTTTAAAGAATAGAAGGCGAACTTTCGGGAAAGCCATCAGGTTGTTGTTAATGGGGCTCCTATCTTTTTCCATGTTTTACAGTGTGTGCCTGTTCTTCGAATGGGCCGGCATTACCGGGGCCCTCGAGCCACTTGAAGACTTGATCGGTGCATTGATACCCATGTGGTGGGCGTTTGTTTTTTATGCTTTTTTGCAGGCCATGGCGGGTCATGATCTCAAGGAGAGCGAGCAGAGATATCGGACCATTCTTGAAGATATCGAAGATGGCTATTACGAAGTTGATCTTTCCGGAAACTTAACCCGGTTCAATGATTCCATGTGCAACATCATGGGATACCCAAAAGGTGAACCAACAGGCATAAATTTCAGACATTTCACCATCGATGAAGATATCGGAGAGGTCTTTGAGGCATTCAATCGGGCCTATTCGACGAGAAAACCTGAAAAAATAATAGACCACGGCATCGTCAGGAAAGACGGGTCCAGAGGACATATCGAGCTTTCAATATCACCCGTTTTGGATGCAGAAGCCCGGCCGGTTGGTTTTCGAGGAATTGCCCGAGACATAACGCTTCAGAAACAAATGGAAACCCAGCTACAAATTGCCCAAAGAATGGAAGCGATCGGAACCCTTGCAGGAGGTATCGCCCATGATTTCAATAACCTGCTTATGACCATTCAGGGAAATGTCTCACTCATGCTTGACGATACGAGTGCGGGCCATCAGCACCACAAATATATTCGCAACATAGAAAAACAGATTCGTAGTGGATCAAAACTCACCGCACAGCTTCTTGGATACGCCAGAAAAGGGAAATACAAGGTCCAGGCTCTCCATCTCAACGGGTTGATAGAAAATACTTCTAAGACTTTCGCCAGAACAAAAAAAGAAATCACGATTCACTCGGAACTTGATTCGGATCTTTATGGCATAGAGGGGGATGAGGGCCAGATAGAACAATTGTTGTTGAACCTGTATGTTAACGCAGCAGATGCCATGCCGGATGGGGGTGATCTTTACCTGAAAACAACAAACATCTCCCACACAGAAATCAAAGGCGGGCCATATAAGCCGAAGCCGGGTACCTATGTTTTATTATTGATCAGGGATACGGGGGCGGGTATGGACGAAGAGACGATGAAGCACATCTTTGAGCCATTTTTTACCACCAAGGAGATGGGCAGAGGCACCGGTCTTGGGTTGGCTTCGGTTTATGGTATTGTTAAAGGACATGGTGGTTATATTGATGTCACCTCAGTGCGCGGAAAAGAGACGATATTTACCATTTATCTTCCGGCTACCACACGGAAAGTCGTGATTTCTCCTAAACCCCCTGAACAGATTGTAAAGGGTACCGAGACTATCCTAATAGTAGATGACGAAAAACAGGTGTTGGATATATCACTCAAGATGGTCGAGCATTTACATTACACGGCCTTAAAGGCTGGGAGTGGGTTAGAGGCCATCGAAGTCTGTGAGGACAATAAAGATAGCATTGACCTGGTCATCTTGGACATGATCATGCCCGGAATGGAGGTTGGAGAGACCTACGACAGGCTGAAGGATATCCAGCCTAATCTAAAGGTCCTGCTATCAAGCGGGTACAGTTTGGATGGTAAAGCGACGGAAATACTTAAACGAGGAGGAGATGGTTTTATTCAAAAACCCTACGATATAGGCGGTCTGTCCCAAAAATTAAGGGAAATTTTGGACAAGTCGGGAAACTCCAAATGATAACTGCTGTTCTGCCGTTCTTACGAACGGCTTAAAAGAACCCCCGATAATAGTCGGGATTCATCACTCTACAAGCTCTATATTCCAGTAGAGATAATCCCGCCAGCTTTCCGGAACCTC
Organism: Desulfatiglandales bacterium; assembly: GCA_030145585.1. Classification (GTDB taxonomy): domain Bacteria; phylum Desulfobacterota; class DSM-4660; order Desulfatiglandales; family HGW-15; genus JAQYVK01. The sequence goes on from JAQYVK010000140.1 coordinate 11,642, forward strand.
TTTATAGCCGATAGTAATTCTTATCGCCGGGATCCATTTGGGGCAGGTCGGCTTGCGGATGAGTTTCATACAAGCCTCGCCGGGTGTACGCCCCCCTTTTCTCCTGTTGCAATCAATACAACATGTTACGATATTTTCCCATGCAGTTCTCCCTCCCCTCGACTTGGGATGGATATGATCATAGGTCAATTCTTCGGTTGAGAACCGGTCACCGCAATATTGGCATTTATAACGATCTCTTGCGTAGATATTTTGCCTTGAAAACTTGACGGGGCCATTCGGTCTCCTAACCATATGGAGCAAGCGGATAACAGCAGGCAGTTTGAGCGTGAAACTGATGGCATGAATGTCGCGGTTATATTCCTCGATGACCTCCACCTTGCCGAGGCAAAGCAGGGTGATGGCCTTTTTCCAGTTGACGATCTTTAAAGGCTCATAGGAGATGTTTAAGAGGAGTACCTGTTCCATTCGTTGAAAACCAGACTTATGGGATTATTGGAAATCAGAAAACTCTGAGCCAAATTAGAATATTTAAACGAAAAAGACAAGAAAAAAATAACCCGAAGGATTTCGGTTTCAGAGGAGTTATATAGATGAAAAAACCGGTGTGAGCCCTACAGCGCAGGGGATGAATGGCTCTTTTAATAATGCCTCAAAGCCCCACTCTTCCGGCTAAGTGGCGGGGCGCTCAGCACTACGAGCGGCATCCTTCAGATCCTTGGGCCGTCCCCTCCGGGCCGGAGGTTTGGCCTCCAACTATTTTTCTATTTTTGAGATAGCTTCTAATAAAGATCAAGGACTTTCTTTGGTTGCTTCTCCAATGCCTGTTATTCTGTAAATCCTGTCTATGGCCTCCTCACCTGTTATAATGCTGGGACCACCACGGGATCTTACCCTATAAAGAGAATCTGAATAATTTTCCTCCAAAGATTTAACCATCGTTTTTACGTCTTCGGTGCGGCCGGAGCGATAATAGGCATATGCAAGGGTGTGCTCGACTGTCGGCACTGCTTCGAACCCGTTGTCAAGCACCACCCGATCAGTTTTTTTCGCCTGAACATCAACAAGCATGTCGTAGTATTCTTCAGCCGCCCCAATATTATTTCTCATGACCGACTCTAAAGCTTTTGATGATACTGCTTTTGCCGCTGCATAAGAGTCCGGATATTTATCAAGCAATTCATTCAGGGCATTCTGCCTCTCTTCTTGGCTCAAGTTGCCTCCAGAGCGGCGAGAGAGTGTTTGTCTATAAAGGTCATTAAGATCCTCATCATACTTGTTTTTATCCAACTGACGTTGTTCACCGCTTATTCCTCTGAGGTAATCCAGCTCAGACTCCATCTCATTTTTTTTGACACGTTCATCATGAAGCTCCAGAATTACATTTGGATCAATATCCGCTATCACGTCGAGTTGATTCTGTATTGTCGATCCTTGAAATATTTTCACCATTTTTTGTTTCTGGTTTTTATTACCCTCATTAACACTTGCTTTCGAAGCCCCTTTTAAATTAGACACAATAGGAGAAGCCTCTTTTTCCTTAAGGAGTTTTTCAAATTCCTTGATGCGGGACTCAAGCTGACCTATATTTTGTCTCAGATCCTGGACAGAGGCGGTGAATTGTTTTTCTGTATTTCTTGAAGAATTATATGCCTTAAGACTAAAAAAACCTGTTATCATAAAGACGCAGATAGAAAAAATTGCGGTGAAAAGACCTATTTTGTACCTGCTGAAATCGCCCATTTTAAAACCCTCCCGCAAATAAAATCACAAATGTTTCAAGGACCAATTCTCTCATTGTCTATTTGAGGCACAACAAAAGCAACAGGAAAAATACCGAATCTTTGCTTAATCAGACGGCACAACCCACTCCCTATCTTCATATAGAGAGTGGGTCATGCTATCTCCACGTGCGTCGTTAAGCTTGGGGATAGCTCCATATCAATTTTTACTTCTGAGACCGCCGCTTGTCCTTAGGAAAGGAGCTTTTCCCTTGAGCTCTTTTCGCCATCAGTTCGGCCCGTTGCTCAGGTGTCAATAGGCTATTTATGTTCAACCGGAAATCTGTGAGTGTGTCTTCCATTGTCCCCTTCAGTTTCCGAATCTCCTTCTGTTTGGTCTTGATCTTATCCCCTTCAGGGCTATCTTCCATCCACAGAAGATTCAGTTCCATCCGCTTTTTGATCAGGTCTGTTCGAACGGGGGTCATTTCCTTCCGTAGCGACTCCCGCATGGCGTCGATTTTTCCCTTTTGTTCCTCAGTCAGATTCAGATTCGCATAGGGTGACCGTTTCCCCTCACGTCCGAAGTCCTTGCCATCCTTACCGCCGGGCTTTCCTCGAGTTTCAGCCATCGCAACAGAAAACGAGGCAACCAGAATGATCAATACCGCAAATAACGTGAACTTTTTCATTGGCCTATTCCTCCTTTTATTGGTGTTTGACTATGCTAAATTGCATCGGTTGTGCCAAAGGGAGTGCGCTCCTGTAACCGATTGAATTAGATGCAATTTATGGTGTGAAGGGGAAAAGGGTAGGGTATGAGGACGAAAAAAACGGTAAGAAATGTCGAAAATAAATACCAGTGTTCGACCTTTTTGTCGAATTGTGATAAATTACATCCAAAAAGGAATTGGATCTAAAAAAAAGTCCCTCGGGCCTCGTCATGGATAAGACAATACAAGACAATAGATCGTCCAGATCATTTCTGCAACCGCTTGCACTCGCTTTAGTCTGTGTGTTCCTGATCTCCCTACTTCTAATGATGAAACTGGTGGACCTGAAAACGCTTGATCGAACCCTGGTCGACAGTATAGAGAACCGGGGTTTGGAGCTAGTCAGGAGTGTTCAACAGGTTACAGACCTTTACTATGAGCGGTTCTTTGAAGCAAGGCAGGTTGCCCTTGATATTGAGATAGGGTCTCCTCTCACTGAAGATTCCATTTCCCTGCCTGAGGTGTTGATCCGGACACTGATAGAATCTGCACAAGAAATGGACTATCAGCTGGGGACGGCCCCCTCCGGGATGGAAACATTAACAACAATGGCCTCCAAGAATGGGCTATGGCTGGTGGCTCTATGGGACGAACGGGGGATTCTAACAAGCAGCAGCAGATCGGTTCCCAAAGCCCTGTTAAACCTCGTTCGCCCAGTGGTCCGAGGGCGGGAGGAGATTAAGATCCATATCCTCACTCCATCAGGAAGTCAGCAGGAACTCGGTTTCATCGCCTTGCGTAGGAAATTTGGAAGGGGAGCGATAGTCCTGGCATTGGAAAATGACGCTTTTCAGTTTTGGCGCTTGAAGGTCTCTCTTCAAAGGGCCATCGATGATATGGGACAGCTTCCTGAGACAGGTTATTTCCTGGTTATAGATCAAGCCCGAAGGATAATCGGCCGGGCAGGGGACACACCGGAGATGGAAACGGATCTCATCTCTATGGACAACATTATCCAAGCCGGGGAGGGGCGTAGGAGCAGCAAGATCGAATTCGATGACAAACAGCTGCTCGATATGTTCGTACCCCTTCGCCTTAAGAGCGGGTTGAGAGGCTTCGCGCGGTTGGGTCTTTCAAGAGAAAGCGCAGATCAGGTTCTCATGAAAAACAGGCGTGACATTTTTATTTCCATGGCCTTTATGGTGGTTATTGCGGTCTTATCCATGTGGTTCCTCTATAAGAACCAGAATAGACACTTGGCAAAAATGGGGGAAATGGAGAGACGCGTACAGCAGGCAGAGAGGCTTTCGGCCCTGGGTCGACTAGCTGCGGGGGTTGCCCATGAAATCCGGAATCCCCTCAATGCTATCAGCATGGCAAGCCAAAGGCTTCAGAGTGACAACCTGCACCAACTCACTGGGGTGATCCGGGATGAGATCAGACGACTCAATAAAATAATTGAAGAGTTCCTCAGCCTTTCCACAAGCCGCAAGCTCAAATTCAACCAACAGAATTTAACAGACCTTCTTCATCAGATTGTCCTTCTTATGGGCGAGGAAGCGGATTCTAAAGGGGTGGCCATTCACATGGACCGTTACAACACCCCATTCCATGTCTCCATGGATTCGGATAAGCTCAAACAGGCCCTTCTCAATATCATTAAAAATGGCATTGAATCCATTTCCGGCAACGGATCCATCCACATATCTCTGAACCCGGTGGACAAAGAATGGATCAGTATCAGAATAACTGACACGGGAACCGGCCTGAACTCGACTGAAATAAAGCACATTTTCGATCCGGATTATACGACAAAAGAGAAAGGGTTGGGCTTGGGTCTTCCTTTGGCCCATGAGATCATTCGGGGTCATGGAGGCGTGATTGAGGTCAAAAGTCGTCCCGATGAGGGAACAACTTTTCAGATAACACTTCCACTGCACAGGCCCTAAAATAGTTCCCCTCAGGCCTATGTTGGGAGAAGCAGGGTTGTGAACGCACCGAATTAAAAAGGAACAGCATAATGCAAAAACTGAAAATCCTGGTGGTAGAAGATGGGCAGTCCCAGCGAGACATGCTACGAGACTTTCTCGCGGGTGAAGGCCATGATCTTTCGGATGCAGCCAATGGAGAAAAGGCACTCAAGATGATGAAAAATGGTTATTTCGATCTGGTGCTCCTTGATTACAAGATGCCGGGGATGGACGGCATGGCAGTGTTGAAGGAGGTCAAAGACCTCAACCCGGAGATCGATGTCATTTTGATGACCGCCTACGGAACCATCGAGACGGCTGTAAAGGCCATGAAAGCCGGTGCGGCCGATTATATTACCAAGCCCATTGAGTTGGAAGAGCTGCTCCTCCTGATAGAGAAGATCTCCGAGTTTCGGAACCTCACGAAGGAAAATAAAATCCTTCGCGATGACCTGAGAGCGAAAGAGATTACGACGGATCAGATTATTTTCAAGAGCAGGGCCATGAACGAGTTGATCAACCTCGCCGGAAGGGTCTCAAAGACTGATACAACCGTATTGATTCAGGGTGAGAGCGGTACCGGCAAGGAGCTCCTGGCCAGGCTCATCCATACTTTGAGTCCCCGTTCGGAGAAGCCCATGATTACGGTGAACTGTGCGGCTTTGCCTGAAACCCTATTGGAGAGTGAACTTTTTGGGCATGAGAAAGGGGCTTTCACGGGGGCTTCACGAAGGCGCGTTGGCCGCTTCGAAGAAGCGGACGAGGGGACCTTGTTCCTCGATGAAATTGGAGACCTATCACAATTGGTTCAGGTCAAACTCCTTAGATTTCTCCAAGAACGGGAATTTCAACGTGTCGGTGGAAACCAGACAATCCAGTCCGATGTTCGTATTATCAGCGCAACCAATCGGGACTTAGACGCAAAAGTGAAAGGGGGGGCCTTCAGGGAGGACCTGTACTACAGGCTGAACGTCGTGGCCATGACCATTCCTCCTCTGAGGGAGCGCAAAGAAGACTTGCCTCCCCTAATAGACCATTTCCTGAAACGCTTTGCCACTCGGATGGGTGATGAAACCCGAGAAGTTCATACTGAAGCCCGGGATCTGCTTTTGAGATATGATTACCCTGGAAATGTGAGGGAGCTGGAAAACATCATTGAACGGGCCGTGGTGATTGCAAGAGAGTCACTGATCTCGAGCAAGGATTTGCCTTTTACAAGAGAACAAATCCATGAGCGTGAGGGTGAAGAAGGGCCCCAAAGAACATTGAAAGGGGCCGTGGAAGACCTGGAACGGACCATGGTCCGGAGGGCAATGGATGAGACGGCCAACCATCAAACCAAAGCGGCAGACATCCTGGGTATCAGTGAACGGATGCTGAGATATAAACTAAAAAAATATGGGCTGAAATAAAAAAATATCCGTCAATGACAACCCGTCACCCCGCCACAGAGCCGGCGGGCAAGATGCCAAAATCCAAAACAAATAATCACGAAACCACGAAAAATCGAAAGCACGAAATAGAAAAGTTTTAGGACGCAGATTGATAGGATCTATGCGATATATTTAGCATTGAGGTAAAGATTGTTTAAGATTTATGAATCTTGAACTCCCGCAAAGCGGGAATGTTAAGCAATCATATTGAATCTTTATCCTGAGCTCGTCGAAGGACTGAATCCAGTTTTAGCCTGTCCCGCCATAGCTGGCCCAACGCAGTTGGGCAAGCGACGGCGGATGTAAATTAGTGTAGATTAGTGGTTAATGATTTTTCGTGTTTTTCTGATTTCATGCTTTTTATATAGTTCATTCGTCTTTCTTACTGATTACTGATCACCGCTTACCGGTCACTTCTTTTTTTCGTCATTGACATTCCAAGATCGAGATTCTATAGATGAAAAAGGTCCTGAAGGGCCATCATTCCAGATCAGAAAGGGATTAGAATGAAAGTTTTGGGAATTTACGGGAGCCCACGCAAAGGGGGAAACACAGATCAGTTGCTGGATAAGGTCCTCGAGGGGGCGCGATCGACAGGCGCTGAGATCGCCACGGTTTACGCGCGCAAATTAGAGATGAGCGGGTGTATCGAATGTGGGGGTTGTGATAAAACCGGGAAATGTGTGGTCAAAGACGACATGCAAACCGTCTACCCCATCTTGGATGAGGCAGATGTCGTTATTATTGCCTCCCCTATCTTTTTTTACGGCCTGACGGCACAGGTTAAGGCAGTCATCGACCGTTCCCAAGCCATGTGGTCTAAAAGGATGCTTGAAAAGACCCCTGAAGAAAGAAAAACATACGACAAAGGAAGGGGCTATTTGATTGCGGTGGCTGCGACAAAGGGCAAGAATCTCTTTGACGGGGTCGAAATGGTCGCCAGATATTTTTTTGATGCACTTGATATGAGTTATGAAGGGGGTCTTCTCCTAAGGGGCCTAGAGAAAAGGAAAGCCGTTCTCGAAGACCCGGAGACACTAAAGAACGCATTTGACTTCGGTATCAACGTTGTTTCACCCTAGGGCCCTCAGGGTCCGTATGTTTGCTTTTATTTTCTCTAGGCCTGCTCTTGCAAAGGCCGTTTTTCCGAACTTTTCTTGAAAGAGGCCCTCATCCATTCGCAAAAAAGTGTCCGCTGAAGGCAAGAGAACCTTTGTCGTTTCCTCCTCTTCATTGAACGGGCAAACCTCCTGACACCGATCACAACCAAAAAAACAATCACCCATATGGCGGCCGTACGTATCCTTCAATGGTCCCTTATGCTCTATGGTCAGATATGAAAGGCACTTCCCGGCATCGAGGTAAAAGGGTTTTTCGAGGGCTCCCGTGGGGCAGGCATCAATACAGCGTGTGCAATTGCCGCATTGATTTTCCATGGCTTCGACATTTGATTGTTTCATAGGGGTCGTGGTTAAAATCTCAGCCAGAAAGAAATAGGAGCCACAACCCGGTATGATCAACATGTTATTCTTTCCGATGAAACCGATTCCCCCGGACCACGCGAAACCCTTTTCGAGAATAGGCGCAGAATCGACGCAAACCCTCACCTTGCTTCGCCCGTCAATATCTTTGATGATCTTCGTAAGCTCTCGGCAAAGTCTTTTTAAACGGAAGTGATAGTCCTCCAGTGTGGGTTGGGCATATCTGGAGACCGTAAGCCCGTCTGGTGTGCCGACCTTTTGTGAAGGGTAGGGATAGGCCAGGGAAATGATGGTCCTACAACCCTCTAAAAGTCTCATGGGGTCGGCCCTTACTTCTCTGCTTCTTTCAAGCCAGGCCATATCCGCATGCTTGGAATCAGACAACCAGGCAGTGAAACGATCAAAATAAGGGGGGGTGTCGGGGAGGGAAAAGCCGACGGCTATGAAGCCAAGGTCTTTGGCTCTGTTGAGGAGGGGTGTTAGCATGGTTTTGAGTTAAATATTCGGAAGGGGTTCGTCTAGATCATAAGGCGTTAGGCTCTCGAGACCGTTTTCCGTGACCAGGATGGTCTGCTCAAATTGGGCCGAAAGGGAATTATCATTGGTAACGGCCGTCCAGTTATCGTCGAGAATGTGAAGCCCTTTTTTCCCAAGGTTGATCATAGGTTCGATGGTGAAGACCATTCCGGGTACCAACACAATCCCTTTCCCTTGCTGGCCGTAATGGGGAATTTGTGGTGCCTCATGAAAATCTAAACCGACGCCATGTCCTACAAACTCCCTGACGACCGAACATCCGTTGCTCTCAGCATGTTCCTGAATGGCCCATCCTATGTCTCCAATCCTGCTACCGGGGTGGATCATATCCATCCCGGCCTTGAGACATTCTCTGGTGACCTTGACCAGTTTGTGCGCATCAGCTCCCGGCTTTCCAACGAAATAAGTTTTACTGGTATCGGCATAATAGCCATTGAGGATGGGAGTGACATCAACATTGACGATGTCACCTTCCTTCAGAACCCTGTCTCCCGGAATCCCATGACAGATCACTTCGTTGACCGAGACACAGACGCTTTTCGGAAAACCGCGATAATTGAGAGGGGCCGGTATCGCCCCATGCTTGATGGTAAAATCATGAACGAGAGTATTAATTTCATCCGTGATTATGCCCGGCCTTATATGTTCCTCTACCAACCGGAGTGTATCGAGGGCCAGGCGCCCGGCCATCCTTATGGCCTCAATATCTTCTTTTTCCTTCAGTGGGATCGTATAGTCCTGTAAGTACTTTTCTTTTAGCCGAAGAAAATCAGAGCGGCCTTTGTCCAGACAACATTTCTTGTATTTGAGACCACTGCCGCAGGGGCAGGGGTCATTTCGTCCTACTTTCCGAGCCTTTGTCTCCAATGGTACTCCCGTCCTTTGCCGGTTCAATTCTCACACCATCAAAACATAGCATTGTATATCTGAACGATATCAGGATAGTGGGGTTAAGTCAAACGCCTCCTTTTTCCCTGATCACCATCAAGGCATAAATAAAAGCATGGTCTATGGTTTAAGGCCTTAAATGCTTTCAATCCGGTGTTCCGTGAACCGTACACCCTAAACCTTAGACCTTGTGTCTACCCTGCCAATTTCATCCCTGATAATCCGAATCGGTATATTTGTCTGAAGGGGACATAGAAGGATTGGGCATCCATGGCGCGAATTTCAACAGGAGCAACATACCCGGGATCGCTATCAGGGTGCAGGAAATGAAAAAAGCCT
>JAQYVK010000141.1 GCA_030145585.1 Desulfatiglandales bacterium
AGCATGACGAACAAGGAACGCGTAGAAGCATTACTAAAGCGTGAAACCCCTGACCGTGTTCCCGTCTATCCTTTCGGTGGAAGCTTTTCTATGTCGTACAGGGGTCGTTCTCTGGCTGATCTATTTATAAACCCTGAATCCTCCCTAGACGCACAATCAGAGACTGCAAAAGACTTCGACTGGGTACTCATCCCGGACATGAGTTATGCGGCTTTTGGCGGGTGGGAATTTGGGGGCGAACTAAAATGGCCCGAAAAAGAATTTGACCAGGCCCCAACCATCACGCGTTATCCTGCAAACACGGCTGAAGATGTGATGGGTCTGAAAATCCCTGATATTTCTAGTGCCGGCATTATTCCCCTCCAAAAACAGTTCTTTGATCTTTCTCGTCAAAAAAGCACCGAAAACAAACCATGGGATGTGGTGGTACAGTTGGAGGGGACCTTTACTCTGGCGTCCAACATAGTAGGCACCGACCAATTTATGAGATGGGTCATCAAGAAACCGGAAATCGTTCATCGACTTATGCGTTTGGCTTCTGATTTTGAAATTGAGATGGCCAAATATTGGAAAGATAAATACGGGACCCAAGAGGTTCTCTTGTGGGGTGGAGAGCCGGTCGGTTCAAATCAGGTGATATCGCCTAAAACCTTTGAGACATTTATTCTGCCCTATCGGAAAGAGGTCCATGAAAAGGTTTTGGATATGGGTTATAAAACCATCTTTATGCATATCTGTGGGGAACATAATGGGAACCTTCCTTACTGGGCGCAGATTCCAATGGGAAACCCCGGTATTCTCAGTTTCGGTCATGAAGTCGATCTCAAAAAGGCTTCTGAATACTTTCCAAAAGACATTATGGCAGGAAACCTGAACCCGACGATTATTCAGGAGGGTACGCCTGAGGAGGTTTATGAGGCTTCACGCGATGTGATAGTAAAGTATAAAAATTTGCCGGGCGGTTTCATGTTCGCACCCGGCTGTGAGTTGCCACCGATGGCACCCATAGATAATGTCAGAGCCATGACAAAAGCAGTCAACGACTTTGGATTTTATTGAAGAACAAATTTTTTCTCACCACAGAGACCCCCGCCTCCGCAAAGGCTACGGAGCGGCAGGCGCGAACACAGAGATGACATTATTTTTTTCGTTTGCCGAGAGAGAATGGCAAACGAAAACCATCAGCCCTATTGGGCAATGAGTGAACCATTTTCAGGTACATGACTACATGTCTATCCCTTATCCCACCCTCACATGACAGTGTTCTTTTTGCCCATCGTCGTCTCCTCTCCGAGGCGTAGGCTCTCCGAGCCGGAGGCCGATGGGCAAAAAAGAAAAATCCTCTGTAACCGCGCCTGCCGCGCCATAGCATTTTGCGGAGGCGGGTGCCTCCGTGGTGAAATATGCAATTAAGGATACGTTGCAGTATTTATGAATAGTGGGCAGATCCTAATGGCGGCGCCACTAGGTTTAATGGCGTTGGCCGAAGAGTTTTGTCCCTATGCGGACCAAATTGGCCCCTTCCTCCAAGGCCACCTTGTATGAATTGGACATCCCCATGGACAGGGTGGTCATCTCCACACCGGGCAAATCCATTTCCTTCAGCTTGTCATAAAGCTCCTTCGTGCGCTGAAAAAATGGCCTCGAATCTTCAGGGTCACCCGCGAATGGCCCCATGGTCATGAGTCCCTCGATATTTACGTGTTGAAAGGTGGTTATCTCCTGGACAAGCGGGAGGACATCTTCCGGCAGGACCCCGGACTTCTGACTCTCTTCGCCGCTGTTGACCTCAATCAGGATGGCCATGGTCTTGCCGATATTCTGGGAGCATTTATCGATCTCCCTGGCGAGTTTCATGGTGTCGACCGTCTCGATCATATCAAAGATTCTAACCGCTTTTTTTACCTTATTCCTCTGGAGGTGTCCGATCATGTGCCATCTTGCCCTGTTGCCGATGACGTCAAAGGCCTTTTCCGCCTCCTGGACATAATTTTCTCCGATAATTTGGAGACCTGCTTCTATCGCTTCCAGGACCTCCTCGGGTGATCGGGTCTTGGCTGCGCCCTCCAGCTGTACACCCTCCGGCAGTTCTTTAAGTATTTTTTTGAGGTTTTCTCGGATCATTTGCATCCCATTGAAGAGAAGGATAAGGAGTCCTGGAGAGGGCTCTGTCATAGATGGGGGTTAACAATGAAGCTCCGCGCAGCAAACTGCGGGGTATCAAAGCGAAATTCGCCGAAGCCAACCCGCCTTCGATAGCCCGTCCGTGAGTGACGGGCAGGCGTCGGCGCGTCGCCTTACCGTTCATCCCTATAACCCCGCGAGCGGGATCCTCCAGAGGCGAATAAATCTCCGCTGCGCTCCGACAAGCTACAGGGTATTCTGGCAAAGGCGAAAAAATGTCCTAGGGGGGGTTTTAACTTGTTTGAAGGGATATCAGTATTAGATTAATGGCAGGGACTAAAGAGCGGCAACATTGCCCTTTGTGTTCAAAAAACAAAAATGCTCAAGAACACAGGTGACCAAATGGATGCCCTGGAACCGGCAGAAAAAGCAAAGACGCAAAACATCATCGATATGGCTGTTGGGTTTACTGCTATGATGCCCCTGTTTCAAGAACGTTCAGCCGATCTCATCAAAGAGAAACTGGCAGATTTATTTGAAGGTCTTGACCGGATCAGTTCAGATCAAGACTTCAGTAAGATGCACAGAGGCTTCTGCCAATGGTTTGTTAAAACCATCAGGCTGGCGAAGACCGAGGAACCTTCATCATATGGTCATGCTGCAAAGGTTCTCGATCTTGCTCTCAAGGTCTACGTTTACTACTGCAAGATGCCGAGTCCAGCCAAGGCGGAGTCCCTGATGCCGAGGTTAAATGGGGCCATTGACACGCCAATCCTTCGCCATCTGTTTAAGAAACTGGAGGATATTTACAGGGAGTCCTACCCCCCTCATTATTTATGGACGATTAAGATGATAGACATGGAAAACTATGATTTGTTGCAGAAAGTCATTCGTCAGGATATCAGGGACTCTTTTGACGATAATATATTGCCTGTTCAATATGATGACATTGTGGGGCGACGCTTGAATCAGTGAAGGGATCGTCCGAGAGAGTGTAGGCCACGATCACATGTTTTGATAGGAAATCATCGCGAACTTCCTTCTGAGGAGATTGCCGCCATGCCCTTCAAAGAGAACCTAAAAGCCAAAATCAATCTCGACAGACTTTTGCAAAAACTCGTTTCGACCATTAGAGAGCCTCCCGGAAAGCGATGGGTGGACAAGGTCCTAACCCAGGAACTTCTCGACATGACCGATCTTAAACACAAGAAGGTTAACTATCTCCACCTCTACATACGCCCTCTGGCGGGCGAGATCTTGGAGGTGCTGGTATTCGACAACGAATTGCCCATCTACCACACCACGGTGGCTGACGTGGCCCTGCGCAAAAGCCCCCACTGGAAGCAAATGTTTAGCATCAGAAATATCAAGAAAATTATGAATGATCAGGATGTCATTATAAGTAAGGGAAAGGAGTCACTTAAAAGATTACAAGCCAATGCCCTGGCGCGGCTGGATCTCACTTATTCCAGGGATGATCTGATGCTGCTGCTGGAGGATGCGCGCCAGGGTCTGGACCGGGAATCCGTTTCGCAGATAGGGGAATCTTTCGATCTCTTTTTTGAACTGCTGGATTTCCAGCCCGTGTTTATAGGGGGGCTGGATAAGGATTTACAGATCTTTGCCGGGCCAAAACATAACGGCGGCACGGCTCCCGCCTTTGAGCATCTCATCCTCTTCGACGAAGAAACCCTGTCGTTAGGCATGAAGAAAGGGGCCTTTTCATCAAAGAGCGATTTAGACCTCGCCTGGGTCATAAAATATGCCCGGAGTGAGGAACTTGCTGATCTCAAGGGCATAGATGTTTTCAAATTTTTGGTTGAACTGGCGTTGGACAAAGAACAATCTCAAAACCTCGATTTTGTTAAAGCTCATTCCTCGTTAGCTTACATTCCATGATTTTTATCCCTATTAAGAATAGATTTTAATATTAATAAAAATTAATAAAAATTAATTAAAAAAAAATGAAAACTTGACATATTTTAAATATTAGATTAAAATGCGTTATATTTTTAAAATATAGAAAAATTAAATTATTATTATCAATGATAAGAAGTATTTACTCATATTATTGTAGAAATAGAATTCCATTTAATCGGTCGATCAAGTTTCAGGAGGAGATTTAGTAGGGGTAAATATAATCAAGATTAGAATTTAAGTGCCGCTCAGCTTCAACACATCATAACAAACCATGCGATGGCCAAAGGCCTCCAAAGGTTATATTCAAAAAAGGGAGTATTAGGTGGCATTTAAAAGGTTTCTCGGGTGTGCGTGAATCTTTTCTTTCGGACATCTTCAACAAATAAAAATAAGAGATTCGCACCAGAGATAATAACGGCATCTTGGGAAATCGTTAAATAGATAGTTCTGTTGGCTTCTTAATCATCAACTCAATCTTATAGCTTCATGATCTTAATATAACTATCAACATGCCTTGACCATGCTCCCGATGGGACTGGGATGTACTGTTGGGAGTTTGACATATCGTAGCGAAAAAGGGTGCTTGTTTAATACCTTAAGGCTGCGAGAACTTATTCCTTTTATTGTGTTCTTGTCTTTCAGCCTCATCTTACTATCCAAGTAGAGTCTATCTTACCAATGGTAGCAGTACGACTACCATTAAATCCTTAGAGAGAAATGGCTTTCTTTTTCGGTATGGACCTCCGCTCCCTGGAGTAAAGAGGCTCACATAATTAACCCTTTCAAATTTAGAGGAGGTACCTAAGATGAAAAAACAAGATATAAAACCGTTTGTATGGGGAATGGTGGCCGGTGCAGTTGTGTTGCTTATTGTCATTTTCTCTGCAGGATGGGTGGTGACCACTGGCTCTGCCGAAGCTGAAGCTAAAGCAATGGTTACAGACGCCGTCATGAGTCGCTTGGCACCGATTGCTGTCGAACAGTTTATGCAAGACCCCAACAAGGAAGCTCGACTCACGGAGATGAAAAAACTGGATTCCTGGGGAGAGAACAACAGAAGTGACTTTGTGCAAAAACAGGGCTGGGCGACAATGCCTGGTGAGAAGATACCCGATGAGCAAATTGCCGATGAGGTTGCCATACGGCTTATGGATCTCAAAATGTAAGGGCCTTTTGGTCGTGTAATTCTAAGCTGCAGCTTGGTTCATCGAATGCGCCGATCACGACAGATATAATTGTGATAGGCCATGCAAGCGATAGAGTGATATCCGTGGACTCATGAAAACGGGGAAGCTCTATACCATCAAGGACGAAGTGGCAAGGCTGCCGATACAGGCTGTTTTCATAGGAGTGAACACAAATAGCCTAGGGCCGGGTTGCAGCTTATGAGTTTGCTTTTGACCTTTTTTGGCGTAAAGTATCTTTTAGGAATAACATGTCTTCTTCTTTCCTGCCCCAGGCCACACTTTTAAAAAGATGAAGGCTACACAGGAGAATCTATCTTGGCAAAGATTATGACGACCAAAGAAATGGCGAAATATTTAAGATTGCACGCAATAACGATCTGTAAGTTATCTAAGGAAGGTAAAATCCCTTCAATTCGGATCGGCAGTGTCTGGAGATTTGACAAAGAAGTCATTGATGAGTGGATCGCCAAAGGCTAAAAGAAATAATGCAAGACTGTCTTCATGAGGAGGTTCAGAATGGAGAGTTTTTTGGCTCACAATATGGTCAGAAAAATAAGGGAGAAACTCCTCATGAGTAAGGCGGAGCTTGCCAGGAACGCAGGTATTTCCCCATTGACAGTTGATAGGATTGAGAAAGGCATGAGTTGTCGAATTGAGACCAAAAGAAAGATTATATTGGCCTTTGGATATGACCTCTCTGACAAAGGCCTTATTTTCAAAAATGGTTAATGATAATGATATTGCCGGAAGGAATAATCGACGCCTTTTCCCCCTTATACCATTCACTTTAAACTCTGAGCAATTCAGGCGGTGTACCCTCAAAACCTTAGATTGTCCGATCGACCAGTTCGGACTGATATCCTAATAACCACCCTGTGTGAATCTTTCTCCCTCATGAGATGGGCAATATTCATAGATAAAAATATCAGAATTTCAATGAACATATAGAACAGAAAAAGGAGCAATAATGAACGAAGGTGTACGGAATCAATTAGAGGCAAAACTTAAGAAGATGCTTGATCACCTTGATCAAGCCAAAGCTAAAAAAATGAAACCAATACCTCAATCAGGAACCGGCAATATTATTCGCCGCAGGGCTGGTGAAAAAGAAAAGCGTTTTTCTAGCTGCATATAATCCAGATTGTCTGCGGCGGCGGGACAAAGAGGCGTGGAAAACCCTCGCGAAACTGAAGGACAAAGGTGTCAGGTTTTCATAATATCATCTATAATTAGAAGGAGATCACAATGAATATCTACGTAGGCAATCTATCGTATGAAGTGACCGACGAGGATCTAAAAGAGGCTTTTAAGGTCTTTGGGGAAGTCGAAACTGTCAGGGTTTTAAAAGACAATGACACGGGCCGATCAAAAGGCTTTGGATTCGTAGAGATGTCTAATAATGCTGACGCTCAGTCGGCAATTGACGGCCTGAATGATAAAGACCTTAAAGGACGAGCACTAAAGGTTAATACGGCTCGCCCTCGCACCGAAAATCGTGGTGGCAGGGGAGGATTTGGTGGTGGCAGAAGAGATGGAAGAGAAGGTGGAGGACGGCGTTTCTAATTAACATTGCCCGAAGATAACGCCTGACATCTCTCGATTGATCATTAATATGAATATGAGTGCAGAGAGGGTCGTCATCAGGCATAAATATCGGAAAAAGGAGGCTCATGGGAAAGCGCATTAGTCATAGCTTTAAAAAGTTACAGAAGCTGCTTACGCAAAATAGAAAAGCGAAGGAAAAGCTGGCCCGTCAGCAAGGCAATAAGGATCAGGCTGTAAACGACGTTGAGGAGCAAAAGTATTCCGATTGATCGACGGGACATGTCTTATACCTATGAAGTAGGCGTTACCGAAGTCTTTTTCAATCGAAATTTGAAGTTGATGTAGAGGCGAATCGGGATGAAGGATTTGATTGCATGCATAGCGAAGGCACTCGTGGATGACCCGGAGGAGGTGGTGGTTACAGAAATAAGGGGAACGCAGAGCTCTGTGATTGAACTAAAAGTTGCCAAGGAAGATATTGGAAAAATAATTGGCAAGCAGGGGCGCACGGTTATGGCCATTAGAACCATCCTCAATGCAGCCTCCATGAAACTGAAGAAGCGATGTGTTCTTGATCTACTGGAATAAAATCCATCAAAAGCGTTATAAGTACTAAGGAAGATTTTATGAATGTAAGTGAACCGTCTCAAAATAGGCTTGCTGTGCTAATTGACGCAGACAACGCACAGCCCTCAATCACGGAAGGTCTGCTGTCTGAAGTCGCCAAGTACGGCGTTGCAAGTGTGAAGCGTATTTATGGTGACTGGACTACACCGAGTCTAACCGGATGGAAGTCCGTCCTGCTGGAGCACTCCATCCAGCCGGTTCAGCAGTTCCGTTATACTGTGGGGAAGAATGCGACAGACAGTGCCATGATAATAGATGCAATGGACTTGCTCTATACGAAACGTTTTGACGGATTCTGCCTTGTATCCAGCGACAGCGACTTCACCCGTCTCGCCTCCCGGATTAGAGAGGAAGGTCTGCTCGTGTACGGCTTTGGAGAGAAGAAGACTCCAAAAGCTTTTGTGTCCGCGTGCGACAAATTCATCTTCACTGAAGTTCTTAGGTTCCAAGAGGACGTTGGGTCAGCCGGCAAATCCAAAACGGCAAACGAACTGAAAAGAGATACCAAACTGGTAGCGCTTCTGCGAAACGCCCTTGAGGCGGCTTCCGACGATAGCGGGTGGGCTCATTTGGCTGCTGTGGGCAGTAATATCGCCAAGCAGGCCCCGGAGTTTGATCCTCGTAATTACGGATTTAGCAAGCTTGGCGGACTCGCCCTGGCCACCAATCTCTTCGATGTTGATGAAAGGGTCCAGAGTGACGGTCGTTCCAAATCAATCTACATTCGCGACAAGCGCAAGAAGCCCAAGAAATAAACTTCTAACCTTCATAAGGCTGGACGAGAACCGCTCCTATTCCGAGTTTTAACTATCCTGTCTTTACCTTTTCAGGAAATTTCCGCTGAAGGTTTCTTTTATAAACAAATCAGACGGTTGGGGATCTGGCCACTGTCAAGTCAAGTTCCGCTCAGGACACATAACGAGCTACGAAAAGCAATGCACCCTCCGATAAGCCTATTTTTCAGTTCTTAAGTTGTCCCCCACCCTTGATAAATATCAGTACATTAGCATTTCAACAAATTCAAAGACCTTTGATATGCCTGACTGCGACATTTGGGTTGGATAGCTTCGGGGGAATTCGAAGATTGCGTTCAACCAGCGCCCAGAACTCCGAAACATGGGTATTTTCGCTTAATCAAACCATCCAAAGTCATCTATAGCTTTCCGCATCATGTAGACGTTGTAGGGCGGTGTGTTAGGCGGCAGCCCGCAACCGGCCGACAACATGAAACCGCGCGGTGCCTTCTTTCCTATCTCAATGATTTGTCGAGTCTCTTCATAGACGTCCTGCGGTTTGCCTGTTTGCAGGATAGACGTATTTAGATTGCCGGCTATGATACAGGTCTCGCCGAAATATTTTATGCCCGCTTCAAGTGCCGTATCATGGTCGAAGCTGATCAGGCTGAGTTCACCCATGGGGACCTGTGCCCAGTAGGGCAGGTTCATTCGCTGATCACCGCAAATGTGGCAGTTGAAGAAACGCTTGATGCCAAGGGATAATATCCTCTCATGAAGTTGTTTCTCATAGGGTAAAACAAATCTCTCAAAGTGCCCTGGGGAGATGATCTGATTGGCTTCGAAAGCAGCCGCTTCCCTGACAGAGACATTGTCCGCGCCAAAGGTCTTTATCCAGTATTCGACGACTTCCACGGCGTGGTCGGTTGCCTTTTGAAGAAGATTATCGATTAATTGGGGAGCCTTATACATCCAGCGGGCCATCTTCTCCAGACCGCATAGGTTTCCAGCCGTGCTGAAGGGTGGGCTGATAAAAGGCAGAATGGGTAAACCGTTTTTCTCTGCGACTTTACTGAATTCCATCATAATGGGAATGATACCAGCACTGGTGATATCCGGCAGGCTTAGATCCCCTACTTCCTTTTCTGTTGTTATGGGATAGCGTTTTATATAAGGAGCCTGTTCCCACTCACCGCTGGGCATTTTAATCTCCCCGCCGAATTCCCATGCACCATAGGAAGCATAGGCTATATTGGGTTCAAGCTGGAAACCATACTGTTCCATGGTACACGTCTGAGCGTAAACACTTTTCTCAGGATTCATATAGGAATCGGCAATGGTGTAACCAAGATTCAAGGCACAGAACTCGCGCATGCCAAAGTTGGTGATTGGAATCCGATCAATGGGCTTGCCTTCGAGCAATGCCTTCAGCCGTCTCGCCGAAGTCATCTCGTCTTGCCTAATGCCGATTGTTTTTCCTTTCTTCATAACACCCACTCCCTTACTTCCAGTCCTATGTTCAAAAAAATCATAAGAGATTAGTGGCGTTGGGGATATCCTTATCTATGATTTAAGCTGCATTAGAGCTAAGTACATGGACCTCTTTAACAAGTCGGTCGGCAAGCAGATCTTCTGTTACCTCAAGATCGTAGCGGGTTTGAAGATTTAGCCAAAACTGAGGCGACATCTTAAAAAATCGCCCTAAACGCAAGGCTGTATCTGCGGTAATTGCTCTTTTTCCATGAACAATTTCATTAATACGTCTTGGGGGTACACTGATGTCCTTGGCCAGACGATACTGACTGATTCCCATTGGTTTCAGAAATTCCTCTATAAGAATCTCACCTGGATGAATGGGAGGAAGTTTTTTTTCTTTCATAATAGCCTCCTAATGATAATCCGCAATTTCAACATCATAAACATCTCCGGCTTTCCATTTAAAACAAATTCGCCATTGAGCGTTGATGCGGATGCTGTGCTGTCCTTTTCGGTTACCTTTTACGGCTTCCAGTCTGTTGCCCGGTGGAACACGTAAAACATTTAGTTCAGTTGCCGCATCCAACATGACCAATTTTCTGCGTGCAAGATGCTGAATATTTTGCGGTAATTTTCCAGAAAAGTGTCGATTAAATATTTTTTCGGTTTCTTTATCCTGGAAAGATTTTATCATAGTGATATATTAACGCAACTCGTTAATAACGTCAAGCGTTAAGTTTTAAGAGAGAGGAATTTATATATTTCACACCTGCCGAGATTTTGGTTTAGATGATGATTTTAAAGGGAGTTATAGGATAGAGCTTGTGTCTCGGAGAGAATGTTGAATTATAAAGTTTTTTTCCTTCGATATTCAGTATTCTCTCCGCCCCGGAGGCCTTGTTCGATATTCTGAGGTTCTATTTAATAAGTCATAGGCCCCTTGACCCTTTACCCGCCGTCTCTGTGGCGGGGTGGCGGGCCTGAATGTTTTTGTGGTTTTAGAAGTCGACGCCTAAACTGAATATGAGCTGAAAATCGTTCTGTTCGGGTACGGTACCATCGGCTCTGGTGGTCGGATCTTTGGTTCGATCCCATACAAAAGATATGTCAAAATCCAGCCACTTCGTTAATTCAGTTTCAAGTGTTGTGATAATATGATGGATATAACTGCCGGATTCTTGATTGACGATCTGGAAGTTGTATTTTGCTATTAAATCTAATCTTTTGGTTAATTCGGTATCGAAGGCGGTCGCGAAAACAAAAGCCGGGGTCGATTCGTTTGGCTCTTGCCCTGCCTCAACAGAGGTGAATACTGTATTTTGATATGCCGGTCCCGCCGTTGCATCCCACTTCGTCTTGGAAGTATCGATGATGTGATAACCGATCCCTGCTCCTAAAGTGGTACGGCGCTGAATATTTGAGAGTGGATCCCGATAAAACTCAGCAAAAACCGGCCGAAAAAAATATTTCTTGGTTTTGAAAATATCAAAAAAACCGTCTAGTCTGTGATTATTGACCGTTTCGATGTTTTCCGTTCGGGTGAAGTTACCTAAATAATCGAGAACGAAACGCGACCCTGAAGTACGGCGCATGACTTTCCCTATGGCAGTATATTCCGTCTGATCTGTATTTCCGCTAGTAAAATTTGCTCCAATGCTCAGCTTGGCTGACCAGTAGTTTTTTTCCTTTGGTTCTCCGTAGGCAATAGCTATCAATTGATCACGGTCAAATTCCTGTTTATCCTCTCCCCAAGTCACATATACCTTCGTTTCTGTGACCTGTAAATAACCTATGACCGTCACCGGTCCTGCAAAACGGACGCTGAAAATAGAATGGCCCCGGATCTGTTTGATGTCTTCAAAATCAAATGCCAGTTCATCTAATTCATCACTGTCAAACTCGAGTCTTCGATCATAGAGCACCTCAAGCTTTCCCTTGAGCCACTCGCCGGACTTCAGCTGAATCCAATCGTACTTTTCAGGCCTCGGTTCAGGTGGCAACCACCCTTCATTTTCTTCTGTAATTTCCTTTGTTTCTTGCTTTGATGCCGCATTTGTTTCTTCCTCATCTGCTTGGGCGAGTTGGATGATTGAAGACACGACTTCTGCTTCAAAGCTTGAATCAATGGATTGAGCGGCCCGCACCTTACCGTTCACAAACACCATGAGGCCACCGACCAGACACACCCAACCCACCCAAAATAAAATAGGCCGTGAATTCGAAAACCCTATCTTCATCATCCCTCTCCTTTCCCATTTCTCCGATATTCCTCATATCAAATCCACTCAACCTTTACCCGCCATTTGTGTGGCGGGCCTTGACCTTTACCCGCCGTCCCTTTGGCGGGCCTCGAACCCTCGAATCCTTTTTGCTACGGTCTCGTACTGTTGAGCCCCACAAACGTGCCCCCGTTTTTCTGACACAAGACACGCATAAGGGTCGCAAAACGTATCCCGGTATCAATAATTCTTAGTGGGTTTTGCAGCATAGTGGGGAATCCAACAGCATTGATCCGGACGCGTCGTTCGCCCCGGGGGCCTGCTCTGTTGATTCTATCTACCTCCTCGACAACCGCTTGTATATCGGTGCCGCTGAATTCGTCCCCAAAAACATACAGGCTGATTTTTTTGCTTGGGCTATAAAAGGTTCTAATGGCTGCGGTAATCCCTTCAACCGGGCTGCTGTTGCTGAAAGGACGCCAGGTGGTCATCCTTGAAACAATGGCCCTGCGACGGGCCGGGCTGTCGGGAATCCATTTACCGCGATATTGGGTGAACATATACTCCCCCATGTCGTTCATGATCTGGATACCCTTGACCTTAGGATACACATCCAGAGTCTCACGGAGTTTTTTTTGTATCATTCCCCACGCGAACCGCTGCATACTCCCGGAAGTGTCGATGATGAAAATGATGTATTCACTGTCCACGGGAATACCTCCTACCGAACTGTCGACTCTCCGAGGTTGACGTTTCAATAACCGCTTCATCTCCTCGGTCAATGTCTGTAAAGCCCTGGTCAAACGGCCTTCGATAATATTTTGTACGGAGGCATTTTGGTCTGATCCAACAAATTCGCCCTCAATTTTGGACAAATCCCCTTGGAGGCGAGCGATCTTCTTTTTTTCTTCGGACAGTTGCTCTATCTTGCCTTCTAATTCCCGGTTGAGCACATGGGTTTCACCACGTATGTCAAAGAGTTCTTCTTCCATCCGAACGATGACCCCTTGCAGATCCACCCGCACATCTTCTATGATCACGGGTTCCACGAATTTGGACAAAACAAACAGGAGGATAATGGCACCAAACCCGCAACAGATGCAGTCAAGAAAGGATAGGCTAAATACTTCAATATCTCTTCTCCGAAATTTCATATTGGTATCATTTAAAAAAGCGTTTGTTGATGTATGAAGCCATAATGACTCACGTAGTTATGGAATCGAGTCAAATCGCTGCCTAAGGGTTCAAGGGGCCGAGTGGAAAAACCACTTGAATCCTTGAACCCTCGAATCCTTGAATCCTTTCTCCCAACGCGTCCTCCGTGGCAGTCCGACCGTTCTCCTAATCATATCTTCAACGGAGAACGGGATGCGGAGGGTGGACTAATTGGGAGAAAAACCTATGTCATGGCCAGTCCCGGGACGGGCAGAAAAAAGAACCGTTCGTTATCGTGGCCAAACGCCACAAAAAACTGGACGCAAGAGGGTCGCCCTCCATGGGGTAGAGGACAATATTTACCGGAATCCCGGAAGGCAATCTTTTTGTTGCATCAAAAAACAAACTCAAGCGTTTTTTACCGGAGACGGTCTTTCCCCAGGGTTTGCGCTCCCCCATGGTGGGCAGGCCGTCAGTGAGCAGAAAAATATTATCCGGCCCTGGTTTTATCTCTCTCAGGGCGTTTATCGCATTTATCAGGCTGGTCCCTTTTTGGGGAACCACCTTACGCAGACGATCGACGGTCTCATCCAATTTATCGACGTCCCCGGCGTCTAACCAGGTTCCTTTGGTACCCTCGATCAATGGTTTGGCGACCTCATTAAAGCTGTACACCTGGAATTTACTGGTTTGCGGGAGCTGCGTGGTCAACCAGTCGATAGTCGCGACAGCCTGCTGCCACTTCTCAGACCGCAATTTCTCGTCATCTCTAAGATTACGCCTGAGAATGACCCCGACTACGGTGTCGTCAAGCATACTGGCCGAGGCATCAACCAAGACAAAAATCCGTTTCCCCCCCATCTTCAAGTCCGTCAGGTATTGACGATCACCCTCTCCGGGAAAGCTTCGCAGTTTGGAGCCGTAGTCTTCACGCGCTTTGCTCCCCGCTTCAAGCCGCCTGACATCCTCTTCCCTCGACTTGATGTCCGCCTTCAGCTTATTGATGTGAGCTTTACTGGCAAGAGTATCACCTTCATATTGGGCCAGTTCCTTCTCTTTTTCTTCGATCGTTTTAATCAATTCCGGAGAAAGCCCTTGGGTTTTCACCAGTTCTTCAAGGGTTTTCTCCAGGGTATTCCGAGCTTCGATCAAACCTTTCTTCCCCTCGAGCACCTCTTTTTCGATTTGAGTGACCTCACTACGAAGGTCCGTAGTGACTTCATCCCGGTAGGCCGCGCTCTTGGCATTTACAATCACAAACAACAGGATCACCGCCCCTAGCCCGCAACAAATGCAGTCAAGAAAGGAGAGACTGAAGACATTTATCTTCCTACGCTTCATGTTTTTCCAAACAGGCTATGAGTTGGAGTTTCTCCCCGGTTCCCACTCTGATGATCTGACCGAGCTTCAAAACAACGGTGTTTGTGACCGGGGTTTCGTCTACAAAGGTTCCGTTCGTGCTGTGATCGGTCAGCACCACCTCTTTGCCACGAATTTGAATTGAACAGTGACGCTCGGAAACGCCCGCCATTTCATCGGCCATGGTCACCCCTACCCCATCTTCCTGGCCTCCCCAACCTATGGTAAGCGGTTGATCCGAGATAGGATAAGCCATGTTGCGATAAAGTATATGGGTGGGTTGCATCGAGGTATGCCCTGCGGATTGTGAGGACGGGTGAGGGCTCATGGTGTGTTGTTTGGTCCAAGGGCGGCTCATCAAATAGGAAACACCCTTTTTACCCCTTTGCTCAATAAGCTCCTCGTTGAGATTGAGCACGCCGAATGCAGCGGATCCGGGCTCCAGTTCGATGGTCTGGGTATCCGTCATTTTGGCCACCATTTCTTTGCAACCAGGCAGACGATTGATTCGATGCGTCAGTTGGAGGGTTACCGGTTGGCTCGCCCCGTCGTACCGATCCCGAATGCCCTTAATCAGTCGGAGAAGTTCCGAGAATGTCGCCTCACTCTTTTGTATAAAAAGATCTCGAGACAGGCTGACACGATGGGTTTTGGGACCTGCCGTCATCTCGCACATCACCAAGGGTTCATGTTGGAGCGCCACCAGGATACTCGGCAGTCGGTTATACAAGGCTTGCTCGAAATCAGCCCGATGGAGGGGATCAAAACGGGTGGTCCGGACAAATTCCGCCGCTATAGCCTCTACCCATTCCTTATGAAGGTTATGCAGGCCTTTGCCCTCGGCAGTTACTGAATCTTCCAGATTGAGACTTTTGCCCTGCTCAAGTAAGTTCACTTCCGACCAGTGTAAATGAATATCGAGATGCAAAAGCATCCTTCCGGGACAGGGCGTCGATGAAGCGGCTACCGGCAGAGCCACAATCCCCTTCAAAGGAATGGACAACTCTTCAGCGATTCCCAGAAAAAGCCCCAGTTGGTCCCGATCCAAAAAGCCTGGGACCGCAATGACCAGTTCATCCCCATGTCCTTTGATATTCTCCCAGATCTTGGCCAGATGGGTGTAGGCCATCTCAGCGTGGTTCTGTGCATAAGGGTTGGGTTGTTTCAGAGGCTCTGTGTTGAGTTGACTCCAGAAGATATTATTGAACCGGCGTGGATGCAGGTGTGCCTTATCCTCTGCCGTTCTGCCAACCAGCAAACGGTTCCCTTCCGGAAGCGCAAAGCCGGGGCTTTCTCTGTCTGCACCATCAACTTGAAGCAATTCCAGAGGATCATTGGAAACCACCATGATCCCGACATCACTTAGCTCTAAACCCAGTAAACTCATTTATGAAGCCTTTCATTCGGTCTGTAAATGTTGAGTCAGATTCTCCTCACAATAGGCTTCGGTATCCAGCACATAGCGCTCTTGGAGCAATTGCAACTGATGCACCAGGAACATGAGAACCACGCTGATGAGGAGTGCTATCAGGGTTGAATTAAACGCAACACCCAGGCTCTTTGTAACTCCGAAGATATCCCCTTCGATGGCCTTGTGCGCTTGTCCAAGTGCGTCACCGATACCACGGACCGTTCCAATGAATCCCACCGCAGGTATGGCCCACGCAATATATCTTACCATAGACAATTCGGACTCCAACCGTTCTGCCTCTGTATCACAGTATGCATGTGTTGCGGCTGAAACATCCTGAATACTCTTCGTTGACCCAAACCTTTGTAAGGCTGCCAGCAGGGCCCTGGGGAGAAGGGCTTCTTGTTGAGGAGGGGGTAAGGCCTGAATTCTCCTGGATAGATCACGGGTGTCTTCGGGCAGGATACGCATGCCTTCTCCAAGCGGGATAAGGTCTTTATTTAGCAGAGCCCTGTGCTTGATGGTCATGACGCTCTTGTAGGCCATGATGGCCAGGGCCCAGAACATGAGGATAAAACAGGCCTCCTGTTCATAATCGCGAATCAACACATACACCGACCTCTTGGTCACATATGATTTATCCTCCTGGAGCTGGGCGGCTTGTTCTGTCAGAATCGCGTCGGCTTTAGGGCGGATGACCGCTACGTAAATCCCGTGGACCAGAATGACCAGCACAATTAATGAAAAGAGCTGGTAGATAAACTCAAATGGGAATGGAAAGGATTTTTTCATTTTTACTCCCGCAGGTAATGGGTTGACTAAAGCATCCAGACAGTAAGGTCCTGAGGTGACTCTTCCATAATGGCGCCTAACATATCGTGGAGTAATGGAGTCTTGGAGTAATGTGAAAACAAAGAATGCCCCGCCCATTTATTTCTAAGATCAACACTCCACTACTCCAATACTCCAACACTCCGCTATTATTATACCTGTCAAACACAATACATGGGCTGCTGGCCCTGCATACTATTCATAGGCTTCCAACCAGATTCATATGTCCGTCGGAAAATCTACCGCTTGATCCGCTGGAATTTTCTCCGAAGGAACAAAAACCTTTGGCGGGTTTTCCTTCGGCCTGGTGGTGGTTTTAGGTTTGGCCGGTTCAGTTGTACGCTTTTCTTGGTCAGGGACAAGGTTCGGTTCCTTATTTTCCGCTTCCTTGGTCTTATCGGTTTGGGCCACCTCAATATAATGTTTTTGGGAGGTGTTCCCACGCTGCTCGACTCCCCGTTCCGATATCTCTCTTTCAGGGTTGACCCGGACCTCTGGGATAAAGATTCCGTTTATCATGAATCCCAGAAGAATAAACATGATGGCGCTCTTCATTCCCATGATCACTCTTTTTCCGGTATAACCTTGAGGTAACGGACGATTCGGAAACCGACGTCGTTTCGCTCGTCCTGACTATAATCACGATACGACAGTCTCAACTCACTGATACTCCCGTCTTTCCAACTTGACCCTTTAATCACCCGATGCTTTCCCTGCTTGGGGCCTAAAGGGTCTACGTATATTTCCTGAGCAGAAGAGGTATAGATGCCATAGTAATCATGACACCATTCCGCCACATTCCCACCCAAATCATACAACCCCAAAGCATTGGGGCCAAATGCGCCCGGGTGAGCTGTAATAAGATATCCATCATTATACCCTGTCAGATAATTGGCCAACAAGTCTTTGGCGGAAATATCTGCAAAATTCCCTGACTTGGGAGGAGGTGGAAATGTATTCCCCCAAGGATATTTCATTGGCGCCTTGTTGTTATTGAACCGAGCGACATATTCCCATTCCGCCTCTGTTGGAAGACGATACCCGGTCCGTAAAGGTTCTGCAGCCACCACCTCACCGTTCAGCTTGGTGTAGGATAGCGGGAGAGATTCCTTTGCGCTCAGCCAGTTACAAAACAGGGCGGCCTGCTCCCAGGTCACCTTTACAACAGGCAGTTCATCTCGACTCAGACTATTCCCTTGGAGGGATCCTGAGCTATGGGCGGATAAAAATTCCTTGAATTCTTTGTTCGTGACCTCCCTCACCCCCATATAAAAGGGCTTTCGCAGAGTGACCTTCCGCAGGGTTTCATTGGACCGGCGACCCTGCTCCCGACGCGAGGCTCCCATCGTAAAGGGGCCGGGTCGAATCAACTTCAGTTCATACCCGTTTACGGCTTTTATCAACGCGGGTATGACCGTTTTTTTCGGCTCAAGTTTTGTCAATATGATCCTTAATTCCTTTGGAAAGCCGGGCCTTGGTGTGATGTTTGTTTGAAAGGGCTGATAGCCTTCTTTCTTGATTTCCAACCGATGCTCTACAGTCGTAAGACGCAATTCCCGTCGGACAGTCCCCCGGGACTTTCCATTAACAAAAAGTTCAGCATCATCGGGGTTTACCGTGAGATAGACGATCCCCTCAATCGGAACTAAATCCACGGTGAGATCTTTCCGCCTGCCGGAAGACACTTTTATTTCTTGAACGACTTTCTCATACCCCGCTTTTGATATCCTGACAACATGAACCTTATCCGGAAGGAGGCGCATGTCCAAGGGCGTTTTTCCGGCGTATTTCTCTCCGACGGTCACACTGGCCCCGGCCGGGTTGGTGTGGAGTGAAAATGTTCCCTCTGCAGGCTCCAAGCGGATGTTTTCCAATGTCTGCGGCTGATTTGCCTGCACCACAAGTTGGGTACGCCACGTTTTGAAACGATCGGCACTTATCTCCACCTTATGACTGCCCGGAAAGAGATCCAGTTCAAGAGGGGTTTTTCCAACGGGTTTTCCGTCAAGTCGCACGGTTGCTCCTTTTGGAATAGATCCGATCGTCACATCGGCCCAACCCGGGATAAGGGCGAGATCCAACAACTGGAATTCCCCGCACCCTTCGATGTCTACATGGGTCGTCTGGTCCTGATAATTCTTCGAACGAATGTCCACTCGTCGGCGGCCGGACTTCACATCCACCCCTTGGAGTGGTGTGATGCCCATGTCTTCACCATCAATTTGCACGCCGGCCCCATCAATGTCCACAGAGGACTTCCCGGTGTGATGGGCCCGAACCGATAAGCGCCCCGGCAGTTTCTCCAGAGAGAGATTTAAGGTCTGGCTTTTTTCCTCCATTACTCTAATGCGCATTTCAAAGGGATGATAGCACTGCTTGAAGGCCTTCACGGTGTATTCCCCTGGTCGGAGGAGATAATATGAGCCTATGTTGGGTGAAAAAATACCCCCACTGACGGAAATCCTTTCAGGCTCCGGATCCATATGGACCACAACCTGCCTGGCTGTAAAGACGAACCAGGCAGAGAAGGTGAGGAGAAAAAAGATGAAGACAAGGACCGTCCACACCAGCCACCTTAATGGAGATAGCGATCTCCGTTGGGATTGGTCAACGCGGAAGGGGACCGGTTCAATTTCGATTCTTTTGACTTCATAGCCATTGCTGCTGTTGTCCGCCATCAAATTCTTTCCTCACATTTTAAGGTAATGCGCAAACCTTCCTCTCCCGGTTTGACCACCATCTTTTGCCTGACATCTTTATACCCGTCCCGGGTACCGACCACCGTGTAGGTGCCTGGACGCAAGTTCAGATCCCATGTGTGGAACTTTCCCAATCTTCCTACCTTGTATACGGCAACTTCCGTAAGGTTGTCTGAATCCAAAGTAATACTCACAGGCGTTTTTGCGATCTTAACAAACTGATCAAGTTTTTCTGCCTGACCGTTCAATCTGGGGCCCTTCGGCTCGATCTTCGAAGCTTCCCGCAACAACCCTAATGCATTTGCCAAATGACGATCGGACTCCAGAACATTGGGCTTTCCCAGATAAAACGCCATATTTTTTTCGATCCGGACCCTGTCCTGAGCTTGCTCTTTGCCCCGGACGGCAAACTGAATGGAGTTATCTATTTCAAGGGCCGCCTGATAGGACCCTAGGGCCTGGTCCCAATCCTCCATCTTTTCGGCAGCAAGGGCTCTTTCCCTCAACGTTTCAATTCGGGCCAGTCGGATCGCCTGGTCAACCTGCGCCAGAGCATCCTGAACCTCGTTTGAGCCTGGTTTGAAAGACCGCGCTTTTAAAAACGTCGCCCGAGCAGCCTCGTAATCCTCTGCATGGAGGGCCGAAAAGCCTGAGGACATGAGTTGTTGAAACTGGTCATGAGCGATCATCTCTTTGACCCGGTTAAATGCCGTCTGGGCCTTCTTGGATTGGGGGTCCAACCGCAAGGCTTCTCTGTAATCGGTAAGTGCAAGAGAGAAACCGTTTCTTTGCTCATGGCCCTTTCCTGACTCGATTAGACGCATGACGCTCTCAGTTTTTTTCGCTCTCTCCAGACTTCGGGCTGCGAATTCATTTCCCGGATCAAGCATCAACGCCACATTGAATTTGTTTACAGCCCGCTTGCCTTTCCCCTCAGCCAGAGCCAGGCTACCCTCTTCAAGAACACGGCGAAGTGCCTCATCAGCCTGGCCGGCAAGCCTATTTACCATCAATAGGGCTTCCGAATATTTCTGTGAAGCGGACGCATACGCTTTATTCATGAATAAACCATCGGCCTCCTGATTGCGTTGTAACATTTGGGCGTAAAGATCACCCCCCCACTCTGGGCCTCCGATCCTATCCAGAGCCTTCTTCGCACTCAAGAAGTCCGTCAGCTTTTTCTCAGCTTCTTCCTTTTCCAGGGCTATTTGTGTTGGATTCGCTGTTTCGATGGCTGCCGGTGTGACTTCACGCTTCGGTTTTTCGACGGAGGATTTGTCCATTCCGGTTTTCGATTTTACACCCTCAACTGGGACTCCGGCCATTTGAACCGGATTTTTCGAAAGGTAAACCAAAAGAAGGCCCCCTCCAACCAAGAGCACTACCAACGCAAAGATAAGCAACAAAACTTTTAGTAAATTATTAGACCTTGGCCTGGTTTGATACGCGCCCTCATCTCTGCCATACACCTTCTCCGGTATAATGACATCGATCTTCCCCTTTGAATTGTGCTCTGTGGTAGACATAAATTTTCAATAGCAATTTAAATGATTGATGAATACCGAAAAATGAGTCACTGCAGTCATAAAACCAATCACTTGGTCCGATGAACTGCAGTTGTGGAATTCAGGGCGGGGCGGGGTGGAATCATGAAATTGATAAACCAGGCTGTAACTCCTTGGGTTCAGCCTGCATGCGGATTCAAGGTAACCATCCAAGAGAAATGGTTTATCAAGGACTTGATTGCTCGCCCTCGGGGGGTTCCTTCTCCGGGGCATCCGGCTCGACAAAGCCGGTCTCGGAGTAATATATTTTACGCAACAACTCTCGCCAACGTGTGTACTGCTCCTCCGCCGAACCCGTTAATTCATATTTCTCCCCCTGAAACTCCATGACCACTGGTTTCATTTCGTTTCCAAACGATTCGCTCAGTTCTTGGATCGCTGCGCTGTGAATTTCTGCCTCTTTTGAAATATTAATCCCGTTTACAATCACTGCACCGCCCCCGACGATCAAAAGGCTTTGCAGCGCAGCAGTGCCACTGACATCCCCTGCGCCGAGACCTATGGCCGCGGCCACCATCAACGCCCCTACGATTTGTCGTACAAGTGCGTCGCGTTTTATCTGCCGTCGGGCAGTCTGTTCTACAAAATTAGCCTTTCGCCAGTCCTCATAAGCGGGCCACATCTCATTGTAGAATACCTCATAATATTCGTTCAGGGTATCCACATACATGTGATCCCGCTCCCTTATTCTGAGAAGACGCTCTATCATAGGATCATCATCGGCGGGAACACGATTGAGACTGATGATATTATCCTCGTCTTTGGTGAGGTAATTATCGAAAGCATCAGGGGCGAAGTCGGCCGCAAATTTCAATTTTGAGACGGTTCGTATGGTCTGGATTTCAGCAGGGCTCAACTCCCCTTTATAGGCCGCCATATCATTGGCAATGGTATTATAAAGATCCTGATAGGCATCTTTCTCTCCCAAGACATTGTCGGCGTAATTTTTTTCATCGGCTTCGGCCTCATATGCCTTACTCATCCAGATGTTTCCCGCCGCGTCAACCACGTCAACTTTCAGAATCAAATGCTCCCCGTTTGACTCAAGGACCTCTCCCTTCACCATCAGATCCACGGCAGCGTTCTCATCAGGTATAACCCGCACGGCGCCCCAATGACTGCTTTGCTGCAAGGTGTTATTCAGATGATACGGCATAAAATGAACTTCCGCATTTCTGATTTCAGGGTGTGTGCCCTCATCTTTCGCCTTCTCCTCCGTGAGTTCACTGCTTTGGAAGACCGCGATCCCCACATCGAGCAACTCTGTTTCAGCAATTTCCTCCTGAGCTTGGAGTATGGATGTAGGGCCAACTTCCTGTGCCCTATGAGTGGCACAACCGTTGGCGATAAAAAAGAGGACAAATAATATTAGAATATAATGGATATACCTTTTCATAGAGGGACTCTATTACCTATTTCCCTTTTTATAGTCTTCGTATTCTTTCCACAACTTTTCTTTAAGTTCCGGATCGGTTTCCTTTTCAGCGGCCTCACGAATTTGTCGAGCCACGATGTCATCATCATGGCCGGAGGGTCGACTACGCTGTTCCTGAACGCTGCTTTGTCCTCCGACTGTCCCTTTGGAGCCCTTTTGCCGGTTTCCAGCGGTCTCCGATTGGATACCACCCTCCTCACCTTTCTCGGGAGAACCCTCGCTTTGCTCTGATTCTCGTGCACTTTCTTGGCTTCCGGAGGCCGCTTCCGTTGAAGAGGGATCCACGCTTACGCCCTGTTCCTCCAGGCGTTGGGCGGCTGCAGCCGCCTCCGCCGCTAAATCTCTCATTTTTTCCGCGGATTTATCCTGGATTTCATCTAATTCCCTGAGGAGCAATTCATCAAAGGCCGCCAGGGAATGATCCAATTTTCGATCCAGTTTACCCAGTTCGTCATATTCTTTCTCGTCCGGCAGCTTCGGATTCGACACTTTCCGGGCATCCGTCGGGGCGGAAGGACGGGATGCTGCTGTTGCGTATCTAGCATGAAGTGCCTCTAATTCTTCCACGGTCTTCCGATTTTCGGCGACCATCTCCCGCGCTCGACTGAGGTAAGTCTCATAATCCTCCAATGTTTCAGGGGAAGCATTACCGGAGTTTTTAAGCTGTTCCAGCCCTGAAGCGATCCGGGCTTCCGCGGCCTCACTGATACGCAGGTCCTTCCGGGCAAGCTCAAGTCTCGATTCCAATTCCTGCAACGCACTCTGCTCAGATGAAGTCTGAGACGAACCCTCAGATGAAGTCTGAGACGAACTCTGAGA
Source organism: Desulfatiglandales bacterium (assembly GCA_030145585.1). Taxonomy (GTDB): domain Bacteria; phylum Desulfobacterota; class DSM-4660; order Desulfatiglandales; family HGW-15; genus JAQYVK01. The sequence goes on from JAQYVK010000141.1 coordinate 23,107, forward strand.
GGCACGCTCAGACGTATCCTCAGGCAAAGGCTGAGATTTACCCTGAGAGGCACTCTCAGACGGACCCTCAGACGCAGTCTGAGAAGGACTCTCAGATGCAATCTGAGTCGAACTTTCAGACCCACTCTGTTGTTTCTTCTGAGGCGAAGCCTCATCCAGATTCTGAGAGTTCGCCTTAGACGAAGTCTGTGGCGAACCCTCAGATGAAGTCTGAGAAGGACTCTTAGGGGAGCTCTGAGATATACTCTCAGGCAATTTTTCAGACGAAGTCTCAGGCGACGTCAGAGTCGAACTCTGAGATATATTCTCTGACGAATCCTTAGACGGAGTCTGAGACGAACTCTGAGAGGTACTCTCAGACGAAGTCTGAGACGGAGTCTGAGGCGGAATCTCAGGCGGATTCTCATTCTCCGTCTGAGACGGAATCTCAGGCGGCGAGCTTATACAGCCAGTCCCATACCCTAGCCAAAGCAGGGCTAAAAAAAGAACTTTATAACGATTTATATTTTCAAAACCTATCATCAGCGCTCACGCCATCTCTATGGTGGTTTTCTGTACAGTCAAATCTTGGGTGAAACCTTCACTAACCCCTTTATGTAAAATAAGAAATCGCGTTTCCCGTGTCAAGCTGCAAACTCAAGCCACTAACCATCCGAAACATCTATATATCTGCTCAGAATGAATTTCTGAAAGATTTGATGGTCCGAATACGGTGTTGATGAGAAGTCACAAAGATTTCGGCACTTTAGGTCTTCGATCTGCCCGGATCATGAAGGAATACCGGATCATCATTCAAAAAGTTTAAAAATTTGAACCACGATTTATCCTACAATTTCAATATATTACATCAACTACGGACTTTTTAGTGATTCTTTTGGTACAAAATATTGTACTAATTGAGGGGCTAATGGTTAGGCCCGTTTTGGGCCCCTAAAAGATTCTTCCGTCATATCAACATCTTATAACTTTTTTTCAATTTAATTATTTTTTGGCAAGGATATTGCTCTATGTACATAAACAAAGAGTAATTTACTCTTTCCTCCTAAAGAAAAAGCCAACCTGTTTCAGGTTGGCTTTTTCATTTGTCAGTAACCGAGCCTCCTTAGGGCCCGAGGGTCTTTGCTCCAATTCTTCTCTACTCTCACCCTGAGATCTAAAAAAATATGTGAATCGAATATCTTCTCCAACTCAACCCTGGCCGACTGACCGATTGCTTTAATCATTCGCCCCTTGCGGCCGATCAGAATAGCCTTCTGAGAATCGGATTCCACATGAATCATGGCAGACATGGAAAGGAGGTTTTTCTCTTTTACCTCCTCTATATCTCTGACGGTCACCGCTGAGGAATAAGGCAATTCCTTGCTGGTATGGGAATAGATTTTCTCACGGATAATCTCCGAAACAAGGAATGTTTCAGTTTGATCCGTCTGCATGTCGAGCGGGAAAAACGAGGGGCCCGGACGGAGTCTTGACCTCAGCTCTTCTATCAGTCTATCAACACCTTCTCCCTTCAAGGCCGACATAGGTACTATGGCCTCGAGGGGCACCAATTTCCCGTATTCATCCATAATGGGTAAGAGCCTTTCCCTAGGGCCCTTATCAATTTTGTTGATGACAAGAAGGGCCGGCTTTTTGGTCTTCTTCAAATCACTTAATACCAACGATATATCCGGATCATCAGGATGAAGCATCTCAATCATAACCACGATGATATCGACCTCGCTAATCGCCGCCGTCGCTGAGGCCACCATACTTTTGTGGAGAGGTGTTTTGGTTTTGTGTATACCGGGGGTGTCCATAAATACCATTTGGTATCCATCCCCGTGATAAATGCCCAGTATGCGGTTTCGAGTCGTCTGTGGCTTTGGGGAGATTATGGCCACCTTTTTACCAAGCAAACGGTTTAGCAGGGTCGATTTGCCTACATTTGGAGGTCCTGTGATGGCTATAAAACCGGATAAATAACCGTCCTCTTTTTCTTGTTGCATTTGTTCCTCTTCCCTTAGGGCTTGCACAAAAATAACTTCACAGAATTGGCGCCCAGATTATGGTCAGATTTGTTCGATCCGAAATTGCAGAGCCACAGGAATAGCTGGACTATTTCGAGGACTTTGCGATTGAGGACCGGACAAAGATAGCCTGAAGATGGGATGCGAAAATGTGAAGTTATTTTTGCGCAAGCCCTTAGACCCTTTCAACCCTGATTTGACCATTAAGGACTGAATCATCCGGTGTAACGCCTATCACCTTCGCACCAGTTTTGTCCTCTATCGAGCGAAGTCCGCGATTTTTGTACCCCGTCACCAGGGGAATCTCACGACGAGGGACCCTCAGTCTGATTTTCTTTGCTTCACCCGTGTCCGGCAGATATGGATCAATTTTTTGCTGATGAATTTCAGAACGCACCAGGAATCCGAACGACCTGTGCCAGGGTCCGGCGATGATCTGCCCCTCTTCGAGTAAAGAAGGAGAGGACATCAATCCCATTCTAATCACAGCAATGCCATGTTCTTCAAGCTGAATGCAGCTCTCCTTGCAAACGCTTATGGCCTCCTCTAAGGACATCGGCTGATAGCGTTTTCTCCCGTACCAGTCTGCCAGTTCTGTTCCCTTGATGACCACTGTGGGGTATATCCGGACCATGTCCGGGGCAAGGCCGGTCACTGCATCCACCGTTCTCAGGAATGTTTTTTCCGTGTCACCCGGAAGCCCCGGCATGAGCTGGATGCCTACCTTGAAGCCATTCTCCCTTAACAGGTGAACCGAATGGGTTGTATCCAAGGCACTATGTCCTCGCCGGGCGAGTTCCAAAACACGGTCATCCATAGATTGGGTACCCAATTCCACCGTAGTGACATGAAAATCTCGAATAAGTTCAAGTTTCTTAGTATCGAGAGCATCCGGCCGCGTGGAAACCCTGATGGAGCTGAAAAGACCCTCCTTGATATATGGCTTGACCGCCCCCAACAATTGGACGATCCGATCGTGAGGGAGGTTTGTAAAGGTTCCCCCATAAAAAGCGACTTCAGGGTCTTGGGCGGTTTGAAACTTGGGTGACTGTACGGCCCTGTCCAAGGTTTCCTTTATGTTTGAAGGCTCCAGCGGACGAGCCGTCTGGTCGGTGATTTTTTCCTGCTGGCAATAGATACACCGGTGGGGGCATCCATGGTAAGGGATAAATATTGGAACAATTAGAGGCCTTTTCCGTCCTTCTTTAGACAAAAATATGCCTCCTTTGCGGCCTGTTGCTCCGCTTCTTTTTTGCTCCTTCCCTCACCCTCTGCCATGATTTCGCCGTTGAGTTGCAAAGCGACCCTGAAGGTCTTATTGTGGGCTGGACCCCTTTCATCCAGAAGCAGATATTGGGGCCGGGTTTTGTACAATTCTTGGGTATATTCCTGAAGCGTGCTTTTAAAATCATTGACCATCTGGCCTGAATCAATCTTCCCCAGAAGCGACACAAACAGTTTTTGAACTATCTCCTTTGTTTTTGAAAAACCCGTATCGAGGTAAATGGCTCCAATAAGCGCTTCCAGGGTATTGGCGAGGATGGAGGGCTTTTCACTTCCCAGGGTTAGCTCTTCTCCCTTTCCGAGGTGGATATAGTCTCCCAAACCTAATGTCTTTGCTATTTGAACAAGTCCCTTTTCATTGACCACAGAAGCCCGATATTTTGATAGATCTCCTTCATTTGCTTCCTCAAAAAGGGCCATGAGAATATGGCTGATGGCGAGATCAAGAACAGCATCGCCAAGGAACTCCAGCCTTTCATTATCTTCCAGTCCCAAGTCTGGTCGTTCGTTGACGTAAGAGGAATGCCTGAAAGCCTCCTCCAGCAGATCAGTATTATGAAAGGAATACCCAAGTCTTTCCTTCAACTCTTCGAGATTTTTTTTCGCTTCCCTTGAACTCATTTCACCTATGACATACCCCTATATCCAGGATTCCATCAAGATCCGAATCTTTATCCGCCGTCTCTTTGGAGGACCTGCCCGCCATTCTTTGTGGCGCGTTTACCAGCCGTCTGTGTGGCGGACCTGGATCTTTACCCGCCGTTCTTTTGGCGGGCTTTGTTTTTTGTATGATTCATAATAGGAGTCCTATGCAATCGAAGTCAAGACCTTTAGTTAATGGTGAACAGTGAACGGTGAATGGTGAACCGAAAAAGAAGGGCGTAAAGCGCTTAGCGAAAAAGAGAGAATAACCTTAAAAAGGTTTTATTAGTTCCTTGGTTTTATTGGTTCAAACAAATCAAACTAATCATCCAATTCAACCAACAAACTAATTTAAAGGCCATGCTCTTTGCACCTCTTGTCCTATATCTATTCAGGTCGGCGTCGGTTGGCGATTTTCTCTTCACGTCTCAGGGGATTTTTTCGGTTTTTGACGGAGTGCATGTACGCCTTGTTCAAAATAATATCCCCTTTATTCTGACATAGATAAAGATATTGGGGTGAATAGTTGAGATAGTCACTGACCCTAGATCTTGCCGGAGGCATATCTATTAAGAAGTTCCCTAACAATATCTCTCCATTGGTTAACTTTACTTGGACCGGAACCTCTATAGGAATTTTTATCTCCGGGGCGATCTCTCGCTCATGGAGCTCCACCCGAACCATTTCGCTTTTGTTCAGAAATAGGATATCACCTGCTTTCAAATCTTCTAAGGGGATGAAACTTACCTTTGAATTGAGAATGTCAAGAATTGTCTCCCTTCCTGAGTGCGTCTCAGCGATCTGTCGTAAATGAAAATTAACATCTAGCCTCGAGCCCCTACTTTCATAAACTTTCGCCTTTTGTTTAAGTTTTGCTATTTTCACCTGATTCTCCCTCCCAAAACTACCGTTATTCAGAATTATCGTCGGCAAAGAGACTTTTGTCCTGTGCCTTTTCATAGGCAGCTTCCATGGTGATTTTTTTCTTCTTGACCAATTTCATGAGTGCCTGATCCAATGTTTGCATGCCCTCGGCCGTCCCGATTTGGATGAGAGAAGGTATTTGTGAAATCTTACCTTCACGAACCAAATTGGCCAGCGCTGGAGAACCTATTAGAATCTCATTGGCCGCGCATCTTCCTTTGCCATCGCTGGTTCGAACTAACTGCTGAGCCACGACGGCCATCAGCGAGTCACCCAACATCGATCGTATTTGGCCTTGTTGTTCAGCAGGAAAGGCATCAATAATTCGATCAATGGTCTTCGCCGCACTGTTGGTATGCAATGTACCAAACACCAGAATTCCAAGGGATGCACAGCTCAAGGCAAGTGAGATGGTCTCAAGATCACGCATCTCCCCTACCAGAATAATGTCAGGATCTTCGCGAGTCGCCACTCGGAGAGCATTTGCAAAGCTGTGTGTATGGGCTCCCACCTCTCGTTGTGTGATGAGACATTTGATTTTGGGGTGTACAAATTCAATGGGATCCTCAATGGTAAGGATATGGGCTCGTCTTTTTTTAATTTATGAGATCAATGATTGCAGCCAGAGTGGTTGATTTTCCACTTCCTGTAGGGCCTGTCACCACCACAAGCCCCCTTTGAAAAGCTGCAATTTCCCGCAATACATCAGGCAATTTCAATTGCTCGAGGGTGAGAATCTCCGTTGGGATTATTCTAAAGACCGCACCGATACCCCGCTGAGTAAAAAGAATGTTGCAACGAAAGCGAGCCACCCCTTTCAGT
>JAQYVK010000142.1 GCA_030145585.1 Desulfatiglandales bacterium
ACCCACCTCTGATGGAAATGAAAGTCTCCCGAGCATGTCCTTGCCGTCAAGAATGACCGTATTACCCTCCGGACTGATCACATCATCGACCAACCGTCTGATCTTCTTTGAACCCATGGAATAGCGGTTGACATAAATACCTTTTGACTCGAAATCCCTCTCTTTGGGAATGATTTTGGCTTCGACGGGGGTGGATCGGGACAGGGGAATTTGAAGGCGTTGTTTCGGTCGGATCAAGGAGCCTTGTATACCATTTAACTCTCTAATTTGGCTGATTAAGTCCCCGATGGTAACGGCTTCGGTCAATGAAAAATAATGTCGTGCGATTTTATTGAGGGAATCTCCGGGCCGAACCAAATGTATACCCCCTGTATCCTTTAGGATATCGTTGGCATAGATTTCCGGTGGCGAGAAAAAATTTCCACAAACCAAGAGCCACAACAACAATCCTGAAATATTAGAAAAAGACTTTAGTTTCAACATGTTGGCTGTTAACATCCCCGCATTTTCTGCATTCCTGCTAATTGTGTGCCCCCATATTGAGCAAACATCATGCCACCTAATCTCCAGCTCTCCGCAGGAGAGCCGGAGCTCTTGGAAGAATGCCTGACCATTGGTCGAGAATTCTTCATTCATCGAGACAGTGATTTGAGATCTCCCGAAAAAGTAGATATCTGAAGGAGTGCTTCTTTAGGAAGGACCCCAAAAAGGAGTTTATTGGGAGTGAAGAAACCCCGACCGCAGTCGGGGTTTCTTCTAAGCTCTTCTGCTCTCCATCGGAGAGCAGAAGAGCGACTCCCCGCCGGTGAGCAGGCTCCATTAATATATCCTGCTTAATCAATATTAACGGTACGTATTTTGCATATTTTAAAGACGGCTTTTTAAAATGTTGGATGATCAAATTTGATGTTGAAAGTCTGACAGGGAACATTTTTCGAAACAAATGGAGGTTTTTATGACATTCGAGAACTTATTAGAGATTACCCCCAATCCTGTGCTCTCTTTCCTGATCTGGATTCTTCTGGCACTGTTCGCTCTTTATTTAGCGAGAAGACCTTTTCACAGGTCTATAATGTCCTTCAGTCGCATTATCAGAAATGCTATGCGTTTGACGGCCAGTTCAGTGCTTCTCGCTGAGAAAAATCTGGCGAGGCGGAACCGGGAGGTTCTTGTGGCGGCCGGGTTGAATCAGGCGGAACGGGTCCTGGAACGGGAATTCGATCGTGTCCAGACTGCGGTATCGAGGAATTTGGGGGCATGCCCTAAAATAAACAGGGGCCTGTCAGAGATCGTTCATAAACTCGAAGAAGACTACAAAAAAAGCGAAGATGTGCCGCCCGCACTACCGAACTGGATGCCAATCATCGAGTCAATCTCCAAGATCAAGCATTCAGGCGATGCAATGGTCTCCAACATGTTGACGGAGATCAACAAGAGCCTCAAGGATCTGCACTCAAATGCCATCGATATCTATCGCACCGACATATCCAAACGCCACAGCATCCTGCACAAGATGGCCGCTCCCTGGCACCAAATCTTAAAATCCCTGGGAGAGATGAATAGATCCATAGGGAACCTCACTGATCGCTCCAAGCGCATTGACAAGTATATGGATGACCTTGAAAAAATTCGCAAGAAGGAGGACACTGCGGCTCGAACCCTTTCGTCATCCTCATTGACGCAATTCTTTATCTCCGGATTTGTCCTTATTATCGCTTGCGGTGGCGCCTTGATCAACTTCAACCTCATCGCATTGCCCATGTCTGAAATGGTGGGGGGCGCAAGCTACATCGGCCCCTTCAAGACATCCGATGTCGCCGGTCTGGTCATTATTCTTGTCGAATTGACCATGGGACTCTTTCTCATGGAATCACTTCGGATCACAAGACTATTCCCGGTCATCGGGAGTATGGATGACAAAATGCGTACGCGGATGATCTGGGTTACCTTTGCCATGCTGACCATACTCGCCGGGGTTGAATCGGCGCTTGCATTCATGCGGGACAGAATAGCCCTTGATATGGGAGCCTTGAGACAGTCATTGGCCGGGGTCGAACAGACGCAACTGTCAACCAGTAGCATACCCACCATCGGACAAATGATTATGGGTTTTATCCTTCCTTTTGCCCTCGCCTTCGTGGCCATACCCCTTGAATCCTTCGTCTCTTCCGCCAGAACCGTGCTTGGGGTCATCGCCTCCGGACTTCTCAGATTAACGGCTTTCACACTTCGGTTAATCGGAAATGTGGTATTTTATTTCGGCAGATGTGTGGTGAACATCTATGACATTCTCATCTTTCCCCCCATATGGCTGGAAAATCTCTTTTTTGGCTCCAAAGGCAAGAAAAGGAAGACCTACGATGAGTCGGGGAAGGTCGATGTCTTTGATGGGGATGACATGGCAACCGAAAATATGGATTAATAGACTAAATAAGAAGGAGTAGATAAAATGAAAAAGAGCATAGTATTCATCATCATGATGGGGGTCTTGATAGCAGGCTGTGGGGAATCAAAACACAATAAGGGTGTCTATATGCTGCTTGACACCTCCGGGACCTATACCCAGGAGTTAACCAAAGCCAAGTCGATTTTAAACTATCTCCTGGGCACCCTCCAGCCGGGGGACAGTATTGCAGTGGCGAGCATCGATACCGGAAGCTTCAGCGAGAAAGACATCGTCGCAAAAGTCATGTTCGACGATCGCCCCTCTGTTGCGAACAACCAGAAACGGGCCTTTAAACAGAAAATAGACAAGTTTACCCGTAATGTCAGGCGGAGTCCTTATACGGATATCTCGGGCGGATTATTGCAGGCCATCGAGTATCTGAACGAAGCCGATCCCGGCAACAAGTTCATCCTCATTTTCTCAGACCTCAAAGAAGAACTCGCGAGAGGACATGTAAGAGACGTGCCGCTTCAGCTCCACGGCTTCACTGTCATCGGCTTGAATGTCACCAAGTTGCGAGGGGATATCCGAGATCCTAAACAGTATTTGAAACGCGTGGAAGAATGGCGCGTCAAAGTTGAGGAAGGCGACGGTAAGTGGCGGGTCATCAACGACCTTGAGAGGCTGGGCAATATGTTCAGCAGTTGAGTGAAGAACCCCGATCAAAGGTCGGGGCTTCCTCTGCTCTCCTGCTGAAAGTCCCTTTCAGCAGGAGAGCCGGCATTCAACCACCGAATAGCCTCCCTCAGTAATCCTAATCGACCTGTCTCA
>JAQYVK010000143.1 GCA_030145585.1 Desulfatiglandales bacterium
AATCGGGACCGGAGAAAACATTAAAAACCTCGATACGGTTCGCTTCCTCTATGAAAGGCTTATGAAACTTGAGGCGGACCGGTCATCCTTCATCGTGGGAATCGGGGGGGGTATCGTCTGTGACATTACCGGTTTTGTTGCGTCAACTTATCTGCGGGGCGTTCGGTTCGGGTTTGTCTCCTCTACACTGCTTTCCCAGGTCGATGCCAGTGTTGGGGGGAAGAACGGTGTAAATTTCAGTGGATTCAAAAATATGGTTGGGGTTTTTAATCAACCGGAATTTGTTATCTGTGACATGAATCTCCTTAAGACCCTGCCCGTTAAAGAACGACAAAACGGTTTCTCCGAAACCGTCAAACATGCTGCGCTGGGTGATGCCGAGCTGTTTTCCTACCTCGAAGAACATTATCAAAAGGCCATTGATCTCGATACCGAGACGATTGAGAAGCTCGTATATAATTCCGTATCCATCAAGTCATCCATCGTCAACCTGGACGAAAAAGAAACGGGGGAACGCAGGAAACTCAATTTCGGCCACACGTTCGGTCATGCCTTTGAGAAGACAAGGGGGGTTCCCCACGGGGAGGCCGTGAGTGTCGGGATGGTGGTTGCTTCCGAACTCTCTGTTAAAAAAGGCTATTTGTCTCTTGAAGATGGAAAAAGGATTGAGAAGCTCCTTCAAGCACTCAAACTCCCTACAAGATTTCCATTTGATGGGGAAAGGGTGTTGGGCGCCTTGAGAAAGGATAAAAAGAGAGAAGGTGACGAGATATATTTCGTATTCCTTCAAGGCATCGGCCGCGCTGCGGTTAAAAAAATATCCTTGGTTGACCTGGAGGCGATGGCAAATGAAACATTTGGAAGGTCCAGAACCGGTATTTCTTAATATCCAAATTGAACGAAAAATAAATATTGTATTACAGGGAGGGGAAAAATGAGTCTGAAAAAGATCAGAAGAAACATCGATCTCCTCGATGCCAAACTCCTGAAACTCTTAAACGACAGAATGGGGCTGGCACTGATGGCCAAAAAGTTTAAATCGAAAATTGAAGACAGTGATAGAGAAGCTGAAATTCTTGAGAGGATCAGGAAGAATGCCACAGGACTGATTAATGGTCCCTTCATAGAAAAGCTCTACATGGAGATCTTATCTGAAAGTAAAAACCTCCAACAACAAGATTTTCACCTGATCGCATTTCAAGGTGAGCATGGTGCCTTTGGTGAGGTCGCTTCCTTGGCTTGGGATAGTAATCTGATTTCCGTAGCCTGTCCTGAATTCGCTGAAATCTTTGAAGGGGTCCAATCAGGGCTCTACAACTATGGCATCGTCCCAGTAGAAAACAGACTCGGGGGCGTTGTCGGTCTGGTAAACCAACTTTTCATTCAGAATGATGTCCATGTCGTTGGTGCCATAGAACTCCCTATCCATCTCTGCCTCCTTGTCTTGCCGGAGACCGACCATCGAGAGATTCGTGTTGTTTACTCTCACTCTCAAGCCCTGGCCCAGTGCCGGCAATTTCTTGCAAGAAACAAACTTGAGCCTGTTCAATATCATGGTACTGCCGGTGCTGCGAAAATGTTGGCAGAGACAACACCCAAAGCCTCCGCTGCCATTGCGAGCAAACTGTCTGCCGCGCTTTATAATCTCGAAATAATCAAAGAAGATATCGAAGACTCCCACCGGAACATCACTCGGTTTCTGGTGATCTCAAATCGTGAGAACAAAGAAGGGGGCGATAAGTGTTCTATTGTCTTCTCGACGGCACACAAAGCAGGAACCCTTTTCAAAGTGCTGGAAGTCTTTGCAAAGGCAAGCATTAATCTAACCAGGATTGAGTCTGTGCCGACCCATTCAGGGGACTACGTATTTTTCGTTGATTTTATGGGGTCGAATAAAGACGAGAAAATTGTTAAAGCGCTCAAAGCAGTAGAAGAACTAACAAGCAGTTATAGGCTGATGGGCTGTTATAAAGAGATTAAGGTAACCTAAAAAGTGAAACCCATAAAACCGACATCTAATGTCGACGGAAGGGTCAACATTCCGGGCTCCAAAAGCGTCACCCACCGGGCCCTCATTGCGGCAGCCTTGGCCGAAGGAGAGTCCATCCTCAAAGACTGTCTCATCTGTGAAGACACCCTCTTTACCCTCAAAGCCCTTGAGGATTTGGGGATTCTTATATCTGTGAAGAATCCTAATATCATAGTCTCCGGGAAAGGTGGAAGATTTCTTCCTATTCCAAAAAAAAGAGAAATCTATATGGGCAATTCCGGGACCTCCTATCGTCTGTTCCTCACCACCGCCGCTCTTGCGCAAGGAGAAATACTCCTATCCGGGTCGCCCCGAATGCAGGAAAGGCCTATTGGGTCATTGGTGAAGGCATTGAATCAACTTGGGGTAGATGTCTCATGTATTGCACAAAATGATCTTCCGCCGGTTTTGATCCAGGCGAAAGGCCTCCCCGGCGGGAGTGTCGAGATTGAGGGGACCCAGAGCAGCCAGTATGTCTCCTCCCTATTGTTATCCGGCCCGTATGCGAAGAAAGATGTGGAAATTCGGATCACGGGAGGTTTGGTCTCACAGCCCTATATAGATATCACCCTTGATGTGATGAAAACCTTCGGGGTCTCGGTTGTTCGTGACGGTTACACTTATTTCAAGGTCCCATCAGGACAGAGATATCAAGCCTGCCGCTTCCAGACCGATGGAGATGTTTCCTCCGCATCCTATTTTTGGGCCACCGCTGCCGTCACTGGAGGGACGATGATTACGAAGAACATCCATCCCCATACCACGCGCCAAGGGGATCTTGGTTTACTTGACATTTTGGAGCGCATGGGCTGTTATGTCGAACAAAGACCTGATAGGGTCCTTGTTCAAGGGGGCGTCCTTTCAGGAATCGATGTGGATATGAGTGCCATGCCTGATATGGTTCCTACCCTTGCGGCCATCGCACCTTTTGCTAATGGCAAAACAGTCATTCGAAATGTTGCCCATTTGCGGTATAAAGAGAGTGACCGATTGCGTGCCATCACATCGGAATGGAGAAAACTGGGCAGTCGCATCGAGGAAATGGACGACGGCATCATCATCCCCGGAGGAGACCGTCTCACGGGAACCACTGTCGATCCCCACAATGATCACCGGCTGGCCATGAGCCTAGCTGTCATTGGGCTCCGGGTTCAGGGCATCTCGGTCAAAAATGAAACTTGTGTAAACAAATCATTCCCTCAATTCTGGGAATTATGGGATCAATTGTGAATATTCAAAAGGGGGAAAAATATGAAAACCCTGCTTGATGACCTCTACCAGAGATTTTTATCCCATAAAGGTCCCATCTTGGACACCACGATAAAGGTCCTGGTCATTTTTGTGGTGGCATCGATCGCATGGTGGATTTTCAATAAAATCCTAAAAACGATAAAAAAAAGGGGCATGGAGCGCCCATTTTTCCAGAAAAATGAAGACATCTTTGTTTTAATAAGCAAGGCAGGACATTACACCATCGTGATTCTCGTGGGTGTCAGTTTAAACAACCTGGCCGATCTTCCGCACATAGAAAAAGTGTTCTTTGCCTTGATGATTCTGTTGCTTGCCTCATTCACCAATGTCTTCATCAGAAATCTCTTGCCCCGCCTTCAGGAAACCGTTTTTGTAAGAACCAAAAGCAAGGTCGATGATGTCATTTTTCATCTTCTTAAAAAATTCGCAAGCGTCATTATCTTCATTACAGCCGGCATCCTGGCGCTGGATGTTCTCGGATTAAACATCATGCCTTTCATTGCCGGTGCCGGGGTTGTCGGGATCGCCCTCGGTTTCGCGGCCAAAGATACCCTTTCCAATGTCCTTGCGGGCGTTCTCCTGATCATTGATCGGCCCTTTGAAGTGGGAGATCGTATTGAGGTCTGGTCCGCACCGGCCAATTCTGCCACTTGGGGCGATGTCCTGAGTGTGGGACTACGGGCCACTAAAATCAGGACCACGGACAACATCGTCATCATCATCCCCAACAACGAGATTATGTTGAGAGACATCATTAACTACACCTCCGGCAGCAAAGAGATCCGGGTTCGCATTCCCGTCGGCATTGCTTATGATGCAGACGTGAACAAGGCAAAAGAGATTATTAACAAGGTGAGCCATGAATTGGAGTGGGTAATGGATAATCCACCACCTAAGGTGGTGGTCAAATCTTTTGGGGATTCAGCCGTAAACTTGGAAGCAAGGGTATGGATCAGCAGACCCAGGAAAAGAATGGATACCATCTCCCACATTACAGACCGGGTAAAGCAGGCCTTCCATGAAGAGGGTATTGAAATCCCTTTTCCAAAGCGGGATATCTACATCAAGGGAAATATCACTTGATATCCTCCCAGTGTACTGTCCCTGGAATAACGTCCCCTAACTCCCGTTTTTGTAGAAGTCGTAGTACCGATAAACTTTTTTGAGATATCGCTTTGTGTCTTTGAAAGGTGGGATGCCTTTATAATGCCTTACATTGCTACTCCCCGCATTGTATGCCGCCAGGGCCAGTTTCTCATCCCCGTCAAATTGTCTCAGTAGGGTTTTGAAGTAGCGTACGCCCGCGTGAATATTTTGCTCCGGGTTGAAGGCATCGTCCACCCCTAAGGACCTGGCAGTGACCGGCATCAATTGCATGAGGCCTTTCGCTCCCTTTTTGGAAACCGCACGGGGATTGTAATCCGATTCCGCCATAATAATCGCTTTCACGAGCGCAGGATCTATATCGTGGCGTGAGGCCGCATTTTGTATGATAGGGCGGAACGATCTCTCACCTCTGATCGAACGATTGGAAAAGGGGATATTCTCTTTTTTGACCTTGGGATCCTTGTCTTGCAGCGTTTGGGGAACAAATGTTTGAGGGTTTTTCAACCCTTCTTGCACGGATCCATCAGGTTTTCGGTTTTCATTGATCGCGGGCACAAACCCGCCGGTAATCAGTAAAAGAACAACTAACCACAAGGCCAATTTGATTATTGACAGTTTCATCGATGACACTTCCTTTGTTTTTCACACTTGATTGCTTTATATCCTATGGAAGAATCATGCCACAGGATTAAAAAAAATTAAAATTTTCTTTTATTTCAAATAGTTAAATGGATACACCGAGACAATACACTTCAAAAAACTGTGTCACAAAGGCCTCAGTCCTCCCTTGACTTTGGAACAGTTTTTCGCATACGTTTTATCTCGCTGCGCTGATGCTTCCCTTCCAGACGGCGCCTTTTGGAAGCCGCAGTCGGTCTGGTCTTCTTCCTAGACTTCGGCCTCCTACTCGCCCTTTCGATCAACGCCACCAACCTTTTTAGGGCATCTTGCCGGTTCCGTTCCTGTGTACGAAATCTTCGGGCATCGATAACCAGTATACCTTTCTCAGTAATCCTCTTGCCTCCTAGACGAAGCAGGCGCTCGCGAACATCCTCAGGTAGTGTAGGAGACTTGACCACATCAAAACGAAGTTTTACGGCTGTGGCCACCTTGTTTACATTCTGCCCCCCTGGACCCGAAGAGCGGACAAATTCCTCCTTGATCTCTCGTTCGTCTATAGCGATGTTATGAGTAATTTCTATCAATGAACACCCTCAAACAGCCCTCACCCTAATTGTTCGAAAGCTGAGGATGCCCCAGATCCAAGGCATCCAAGGGCGAATGCCGTATGCTGCTGCTCCGCAGCAGCCGCCTACTGCAAGCTTTGGCATGCGCTTGTGTAAACAAGCGCCGGAGCTGGGTGTATCCTGCTGTTCGTAAGAACAGCCGCTTTCCCGAAGGGTAAACAAAATGGAGAAAAAAAAGAACTTTAATAGCTCATCATTACGGTGGATATAAATCTGGTCTAAAAAACTGCGAAAAGCTTTTGATTTGTTTTTATAATAGATCTTCTCGATTTTGTTTACGCTCAATTAGGGTTATATTTCGCAGAATATGCAGCGAACTCTTTCTAAAGGGGACTTGTATCAGGTAAACAGAAGGGAGAGGAAGGAGCAAACCTTAAAGCCCCAAAAGAAAGGCCCCGATTATTGACGGGGCCTATTTTGATCTATGAAGACCAACTGATTATTCCGGACGCACCTTTGTCGCCTCCGGGCCTTTTCGACCTTGGGTGGCTTCAAACTCAACCGTCTGGCCTTCCCTTAGGCTTCGGAATCCATCTCCCTCAATATTGGTAAAATGGATAAACAGATCTTCACCGCCCTCTTCCGGGCTGATAAAACCATACCCCCTCTTATCATTGAACCACTTAACCGTACCTTTAGCCATAAACTCTCCCCTTCTGTTCGAGGTCCTATCTCCCCCTAAAAGATTAAGGCATCCTTCTTGCCCAAACGGAATGTGCCTTGATAAGGAAAAGGCGCATTCTAGACCCTACGCGATAGTAAACCGAATTTCTCCGAAAAAGTCAACGATTCTTTCAATACTATAACGAAGAGGTTGTTAACCCAAAATTCAGCGAAAAGATTCATTGAAATATGTAGTGTAGAAGTCCCGACCGAAGGTCGGGGCTTCTGCTAAGGCGTTCCTGCTGAAAGTTTCTTTCGGCAGGAACGCTGCTGTCTGAAAGACAGCCGATCTGATAGGTTCAGGACAATTCTTGGTCGGAATAATATGCCATGCACTCACTCTCATATCCTCGAACAACCCGTTGTCCTCTCAATGGTCCATGGTGTTCGGTAACCACTGTACACTGGTTTTCATGACCCTCTTGGTCGTAATATATAACGACCCAGTCTTGGGTTTTTCCTAAATCGTGGGCGCGGGCTGTATTGGAAAAAAGTGCAGTGTAGTGCAATCCTCCCCGCTCTGTATGAAGAATCGGAAGGAAAGATTTTTTTCCGGATTGAATCGACGGGGAGTAATAGTCTTTAGCTGTCCGGATGCCGCTTTTCTCCGGTATTCGGCATCTCCATCGAGGATAGCGCTCATAGAGGGCTTTGATATATCCCCTCTTTGGCCGGCCTGTTCTTTCTCCAGGTAGCGAATCCTTCTTGCACGCCGTCGACTTGAACGACTCAGCATTGTAGCCGGCGAATCTCTCAGTCCCCTAATTCGACGCTCGCCGAGACCGTCTACTTTCTCGAGGCGGCCATCATGAGCAGAGAGTTCAAGCTCTTCCAATGTTTCAATATGAAGTTGTGAGTGAATGCGCTTCGCCAGTTCTTCCCCGATACCCGGAACCGTTGTAAAAAGATC
Source organism: Desulfatiglandales bacterium (assembly GCA_030145585.1). GTDB lineage: Bacteria > Desulfobacterota > DSM-4660 > Desulfatiglandales > HGW-15 > JAQYVK01. The sequence goes on from JAQYVK010000143.1 coordinate 7,208, forward strand.
TTCCGGGGAGACTTGACCTTCCAATCGTTCCAGCAGAATGAGCCTCCCGGTATGAACAAACTCACGGATGGATCCTGCAATTCGAATTCCTATCTCCGGAAGGTCCTCTAGTCTTTCTTCTTTCGAATCAGCGATGTTGGCTATGGTTTTCTCTGAACGTTCAATCACTTGAGCAGCACGTCGATAGGCACGCACCCTATATTGGTTCGCGTCTTGTGCCTCCAAGAGTTCTGCAACGCGTTCCAGTACATCAGCGATCTCTTCATTGGTTGGACGGAATGATTTCCCGGGAGTTCCTATTTCAGATCTCATACCACTTCCCCTCGGGAGGTAGGGTGTTCTGAAGTAATGATTATTTTTGGATTCTTATTACGATTTGGAATCTCTCCAAAAGGAAAAAAAAGGACAGAACCGATGTTGCGAGTGTTCAATAAAAACTGGATACACAAATCGGTTATGTGAAGAACCTCGTGCTTCCGCACGGGGCTTCTTTGCTGTCCGTAAGGACAGCCGCTTTCTGGCTAAAAGTCCCTTTCAGCCGGAAAGCCTGAATAAAGGGGAAAAGAAAGGGCATTATTTATTGACAAGGTCTTTTTCCATGGCAAATGCCGTCAAGGTTGCAACGTTGTGGATATCTAATTTTTTCATAAGGTTGGTACGGTGTTTCTCGACTGTTTTCAAACTGACGCACAGGTAATCCGCAATCTCTTTATTTTTGTACCCCTCAGCAATGAGTTTCAGGATCTCCCGCTCTCGTTTGGTGAGGGTATCCCAAGCTGTCCTGGTTTTAACAATCCTTTTTTCCTCCAAATAACCCTCGATTACCTTTTCCGAAACACCCGGGCTGAGATACCGCTTGCCTGACAATACATGTCTTATTGCCGAAACGAGCTCAGCATGAGTGGTATCCTTTAATACATATCCGTCAGCCCCGGCTTGAAGGGTGGCCAAAATATACTCCTCACTCTTATGGACCGTCAGTGCCATAACCATCGTCGTTCGACTTCGTTTTTTAATCTCCTTGATGGCTTCAAGTCCGTTCATTCTCGGCATGGATAGATCCATCAAAATGAGGTCCGGCTGGTGCTCTTCGATACACTGGATAGCATCACGACCGTCTCCTGCCTCACAGACGACATCAAAGTCCGGTTCAGAGATTAAGAGTGCTCGCAGCCCCTCCCGAAGGATCGTATGGTCTTCGGCAATCGCTATCCGGTATTGCTTTTTCATTGTGGAACCCTCTCTGGTGCCGAGCTCATCCTATCTGACTTACCAAGCGAAAAATACACGATTTCAGTGCAAAAAATAGGGTGTTCACCTTATTTACCACACCAAACCACCGGCGTAAAGTGTCTAAGTATGTTCAAAATCGGTCCCATATTGTTTTCTGCAACTTTTTGGTGATTTTTACGACCCTTTTGAATGGAAACAAAAAAAACCCTATGAAACCACATCATTCACGCGTTGATAAGGGGATAGAAAGATGAATAAAAAACCTAATCCGATTCATAGGAAAGGAGACAGGAATGCCCTCTGCCCCATTTACCGGGGCTGCTTGGACAAGGCGGTTAAAAAATCCTGGGAGACCTGGGATTGTTCCAGATGTCTGTACAAACAGAGCCGCGATCCCAGTTTGGGCGTTTTGTCGGCCTCCAATGAAGCCGTATCATTCTATGACATGCCGGTACAAGTCGATAGTGATATTTACTGACGGCCTATATCCGCCAACTACCCGTTTTTAAAAGTGAAATCTTTTACCATTCTGCTGACTATTCTACAGAATATTCTGTAGTTCTTTATGTTGGCTCTTCTGCAGACTTTTCTGCAAGCCCTTCTGCAGACCTAGCCCTAGACTATCTAGCCCTGTAAGCGCCCATGCCCTATAACCCTATTATACAACCCCTTGTTTACATGGAATCCAAACAATTCCTCTCTTTTTAAGGACAAAAAAAGGGGAGTATTACAAAAAATGTGAGATATCTTACAAAAAACGGTATTCAACGCCCCTTTAGAGTCCATTCTTCAAAAAAATCGAATCCTAAAACATAGTATAACCATTTGATATTACATCACTTTCAATTTTACTTGAATTTCGTCCCTTAACGTGCATGCTTTTTGCACTAAAATCACCTCGGAACACCCTGCCGAACGAAAAAATTATGGCAGGCTTTCTTTATTTACCGTCTGACAAAGGCAATCCACATGAAAATGTGGTGCGCAAAGCCACCGACCTAAGTCCACCGAGGATAGGGTAGCGGAGCTGCCGGACGGATTTTTATTTGCCCTTCACTGGGTCAAGCGTGGCATAAAAATCAATAATCTCCTGAAGAGATGCTCTGCTGACTCAGGCTAAAGGGGGAATTTTTATTCAGGGTTCAACCCCAGACAGGATCAACGGGTGTGAAACCCAAAATAGAAAAAAATTCAATTTAAAGTCCCTAAAGATGAAAAGGAGGGCACTTACAAATGAAAAAGAACCTTTTTCAAATAATCATCGTTTTCGTAACCATTTTGGTACTCTCCACCACGGTCATGGCAAGAGGGAAAAAACATGATAAATGGTGGAAGCCCTTTTCGGACCTATGGTCCGCCATCGAAAGCCTTCAAGAGCAGATGAGTAAAATTAACGAGGATATTGAAGAAAAACTGAATGGCTTTGCGGAACCGGCAAGCAGTAATACCTTCAGTTCCACGAACTTTGACTCGGTTGTCGTTCCTATTGTTTGCCCGGGATGCTGGTTTTCTTCAGGAAGGCCTGACGAAGGAATATTGAAAAGGATGAAAGGGGCCAATTTGTCGGGCGCGAGTATAAGGGGCATGGATCTGTCCGTGGATCTGTCCGGAGCAAAAGCAGACCTCTCCGGCACTGACCTGCGCGGAGCCAACTTGCGCTACGCCAACCTTTCCGGAGCAATCCTATACGATGCTGACCTCTCCCCTAAGTCCGCTGTTGGTTATGACGGCGGTACGGATGAATACCTAACTGATCTCACTGGTGCCAATCTATCCGATGCCGACCTGACTGGTGCAGTGGGGCTGAACACCGTCATTTGGAGCAATACGACTTGCCCGGATGGCACTAACACTGATACCAACGGTGATGACACCTGTGAGGATCATCTGACCCCTTAGCGGCGATTTCACAGGGAAAAAATATTCGTTAGAAGTAAAAAAGAGATCGTTTTTCAGAGAACAAAAGAAAACTTGATAAAACCTCAGCCGTTTTGGAGCCTATCCAGAACGGTTGAGGCAATTATGTTCTCAGGGGTCCTTAAAGCAGGGTTGGCCTGCTCGCCCGAATCGGATGGAGCCGGTTTTGATCGCTCACGGGGTAACCTTTTAATAAAGGGGTTTTTCATGAAGAAAAATCTTATTCATATGGCTCAAGCCATCATCCTCGCCCTCTTATTGATGACCTTTACAGGGTGTATCGAAATTCTAGGTGTTCTCGGATCAGGAGCTTCCATGGCCTCGGAATATATTCTGAATAGCCACGCTTCCAAAACCATCAGTCATGAATTTGACAGGA